>NZ_HF999071.1:16338-75234 GCF_000433815.1 Blautia sp. CAG:257 | reverse complement strand
TGATTTGGATCATAAATTGCAGAGAAAATTGCACTGATAACTACAACAGAAAGAATATTCGGGATGTAAAAAACAACACGGAAGAACGTCTGTCCCTTCAGCTTTTCTCTTGTAAGGATAGCGGCAAAAATAATCGCCATTGCAAAAGTAACGATCGTTACAATTACGATCAGAAGCACTGAATTCTGAAATGCCTGATAAAACTTTTCACTCTGTAAAAGTGTTTTGAAGTTATCAAGACCTACAAAGGTTTTATCTGCTGTATATCCTCCCCATTTATAAAGGGACATTCTGAAAACATCAATGGTAGGAATCAGCATAAAAATAGTAAAAAGAATAACTGCCGGAGCCAGACAGCAAAATATAAACCGGCTTCTTCCCTTTTTTTTCGTCATGATTCTTCTCCTCTCTTTCTTTATTCTGAAAAACGGACGGTAGCATCCACCGTCCGTTTTCAAATATCATATGGAATTCTACCTGAAAATTATTGCTTATTTCAGAGCGCCGCGAAGAGTATCGCTGTCTTTCTTGATCTGCTCTACCCATTCGTCTACTGTCTTATCTCCGCTGACAAGAGAGTTGATCGGATCAAAGAATGTTGTACGAACAGTTACGCCCTCTACCGGTTCAGTAGTTGCAAATGCATCCATAACTGCTACTGCGCCATCATCATAGATAGAGTAGTATATCTTTGCATCGCCGTCAAGTTTGTCTGTCATACCCTGGATCGGCTGAACTGCTCCGCCGTCTTTTGCGAAGATCTCAGCAGCTTCATCGGAATACAGATATGCAATAAACTGTTTTCCAAGATCTTTATTTACAGCACCCTTCGGCATCCAGATCTGCTCAAAGAAAGAATAGGAAGCTCTCTCTCCACCTTCTTCAACTGCAGGAAGAGCTGTGAATCCCCACTCAAATCCATCTGCGCGTGGAGCATCTGCCATCTCGCCGATTACCCAGTTTCCGTTTGGCATAAACAGAGCCTTGTTGTCAAGGATCATCTGCTGGTTTTTACGGAAATCATTGTCGTTTGCGTTTGCAGGTGTTGTTTTTTCTGTGTAGGAAGCAAGTTTCTCAATGATCTCAAATGTTTTCTTTGCTCCGTCTGTCTCCCATACGCCTTCGCCGTATTTCAGAGCTTCCTGGAATGTTTCTGCGCCTGCTGCCTCATGAAGCAGTGCGTAGAAAAATGCGTCAAAGTATCCTGCTGTCGGATATGTAAATAATGCAATGTCTTCTTCTTTTGCCTTGTCTCCAAGTTCCCACATTTCATCCCATGTTTCCGGAACTTCCCAGCCTTTTTCCTCGAACAGTCCTTTATTATAGAAAAGTCCGCATGGGCCGTAGAACATCGGCATCAGATATGTTTTTCCATCTCCGTAAGGATTTGTAATAGAGTTATCCACAAATCCCGGAAGGATTTTATCTTTTACTTTAACATCTTCGCCCGGAACTGTCATTTCCAGTACGTCTGTCAGCTCTTCTACATTGTTGTCTTTGATAAATGTTTCTGTAAGAGCGGATTCAGAACCAACTGCTCTCATGATAACATCCGGATAATCGCCGGATTTCATAGCCGGTGTGATAATATCTTCCAGTTTCTTGTCGATTGTGAGTTCTACCTTTACTCCCGGATTTGCCTCTTCAAATTTTGCGCAAACATTTTTCCACATATCCTGTCCATATGCGGTTTCTACAACAGCCAGTTTCAGAGTCTGCTCTTCATCTGCCATAACAGTTGTTGCCATTCCTGACATTGCGCCTGCTGCCATAACTGCTGAGAGTGCAAGACTGGTAATTTTTTTTGCTTTCATCTCATATCCTCCTTTAGATTTTGTACATAAGATACAAAAACTTTTTGTTTTCTTAATAATAACTCATTAAAATTACTTTTTCAATTTATATATTGCTGTATACTTTAGAAATATTGCTATGAGTTACAGATTCAACGACAATATTACTTCTAATTGATATTTTTCTCATATTTTGATTGTTCAGAGCACCGGCATCTGTTAGACTGTAGTTACTGTAACATTCTCCTGAACATATTCTGATCTGTATGTTTCCAAGAAAAACGAAACCGAAAACCTTATCACTTTCTATGGAGCAGCCGTGTTATGATATATGAAAGTATACCTCTTGCCAAAGATCTTTCTGTAGAAAAAATTTATACCATCCATTACTTTGAATACTGCAATGACTTTTCCTATCCGGGTGAACAGCATGATTTCTGGGAATTTCAATGTGTAGATAAAGGAACTGCCCGGATTCAGGCAGATGAAGAAGTTCATGTTCTTACTCACGGTCAGATAATTTTTCACCGTCCCAACGAATTTCACAACCTGTCGGCAACCGGAAATCATGCCCCTAATATTGTAGTTGTTTCCTTTGCCTGTAATTCTCCCTGTATGAGTTTTTTTGAAAAACAGATTCTGACCCTTTCGGATACAGAGCGAACCCTGATCGGAAAAATCATCGCTGAGGCCCGGCGGTGCATTGCCTCTCCTCTTGACGACCCCTATCTTCATAAAATGGAATTAAGAAAAGACAGCCCTGTGGGTTCCCAGCAGCTTCTTGTTCTTTATCTGGAACAGCTTCTGATACATATGCTCCGAAGATATACTACACAGGTACCGCACTGTGTCAGAAACATTGGCGACCCCTCATTTGAATCTTCTGCCTGCCGGAGGATCACCCGTTATCTGGAGGATCATATCTGTGAATCCCTTTCCCTTGAAGCAATCTGCCATGACAATCTCATCGGAAGATCCCAGCTTCAGAAAATCTTCCGTGAGGAATACGGCTGCGGAGTGATCGACTTTTTTTCTCATATGAAGATCAATTTTGCCAGACAGCTAATCCGGGAAAATGACATGAATTTCACACAGATCTCAGAATTTCTGGGCTATTCCTCCATTCATTATTTTTCCAGACAGTTTAAAAAACTCTGCGGAATGACGCCTACAGAGTACGCGCTTTCTATTAAAGCCATCTCCGAACGTCCTCAGAATTCTGAAAAAGACATAAAAAATGGAGCCGATGCCTAAAACATCAGCTCCATTTTTGTCCCCTTTCCGGGCTCACTGTCAAGATTTATCTTTGCTTTATGGAGCGCAGCCCCGTGCTTTACAATAGAAAGCCCCAGTCCTGTTCCTCCGGTCTGGCGGGAATGACTTTTATCCACCCGGTAAAACCTCTCAAAAATACGTCTCTGTTCATTCTTCGGAATACCGATCCCATTATCCTCCACAAAATAGCAGGGATGATGTCCTTCCTGCCCTGCAAACACCCGGACGGTTCCTCCTGCATCGGTATAGCGGATGGCATTGTCCGCAATATTATAGAACATTTCATAAAGGACCTGCCGGATTCCTCTCACCGCTACATGCTCCCCTTCCAGAACAAGACTGATCTGCTTTTTCTCTGCCGAAGGCTGGAGATGATACACAATGTCCTCTGCCAGCTCATAAATATCTACTGCCTCAAATGGCATGTCGCTGTTTTTCTCATCAAGCCTTGAAAGCTGGATGATATCTGACACAAGAGAACTTAAACGGCTTGCCTCATGGTAAATCCTTCCGGAAAATTCAGGAACCTTGTCTTCTCCCACCATTCCGTTCATCATCAGCTCCGCATAACCGGAAATAGACATCAGAGGGGTTTTCAGCTCGTGAGAAACATTGGCAGAAAATTCTCTTCGCATTGCCTCAGCCTCCTTCAGCTCCTCCAGCTGAGACGCGATCTGTTTGTTCTGCTGGTCTACTCGTACAAGAAGGGGACGCAGCTCCTCATATCTTACATCTTTCAGAGGGTGCTCCAGATCCAGCTCATTAATGGGCGCGATCAGCTCCTTTGTCTGTCTCTGAACCAGGAAAAATTCCAGGGCCAGAATCCCCAGCATAAGAATCCCCAGCAGCGTAAAGCTGGAAAATAAAGTGAGGAACACACTGTCAGTTGTTCTTGCCACCCTAAGGATATTTCCATTATCCAGCTTCATGGCGCAGTAAAAGGTCTGTTCGGAAAAGGTTTCCGAAAATCTTACGATCTCTCCATAGCCTTCTTCCTTTGCCTTCACAAATTCCGGGCGTTCCCCATGATTTTCCAGCTGGTCCGCCTCTGTCTCCGAATCATACAGAACATTGCCCTCATTGTCTGTAACTGTGATCCTTGTAGCATTAATCTCTTTTACATTGCTTTTCAGATAATCCAGTCCAGCTGCTTCGATACCGGCCCGGATATATTCCACTTCATCCCGCACACTCTGTTTCATAAATACGTCAAACTTGTCATACATGACAAAGCTTGCAGCCAGAAAGGTCAGAAGAACAGACAGGATTACAAGAAAGCTTCCGTGATTTAAAATTCTCTGTCTCATTTTATTCTCCGATCCTGTATCCTACTCCCCGTATGGTTTCCACCATGTTTCCTGCTTCTCTCAGTTTCTGGCGAAGTGTTCTCACATGTACGTCCACAGTTCTTGTCTCTCCGTCAAAATCATATCCCCACACATGACAGAGGATCTGATTTCTGCTCATAACAAGTCCTTTGTTCTCAATCAGATACTGCAAAAGCTCAAATTCCTTCCTGGTAAGCTCCACCTTCTGATCTCCAAGATGTACTTCATGACGTCCCACCGATATTCTCAGTTCTCCGCAGTGAAGCTCTCTGTTTTCCTCTTTCCTGCTGCACCGGCGAAGCACTGCTTTTACTCTTGCAACAAACTCCATCATACCAAAAGGCTTTGTGATATAGTCGTCCGCTCCGGCTTCCAGTCCCCGTACCTTGTCAAATTCCGCATCCTTTGCCGTAACCATGATCACAGGAATGTTTTTTGTATCAGGAGAGGACTTCAGCCTGGTCAGAATGCCGTATCCGTCCTCACCCGGAAGCATGATATCCAGAAGGATCAGGGACGGAAGTTCTTTTTTCATGGCTGCGCAAAGCTCTTTTCCATCTGCCAGCCCCTTTGCTGTAAATCCGGTGGTTTCAAGGGTATATACCAGAAGCTCCCTGATATTTTTTTCATCTTCTACACAGTAGATCATGAACTGTCCTCCTTATCTTCATATATGCCATAAAAGCTGCTGAGGAATTTCCCTCCGGAAATTCCCACAACAGCCTTGTATGATCTGCGTTCAGTTTTTACTGGCGCTTACGGAAGCAGATATTCTTTGCGTACTGCTTCCAGACATTTATTAAATTCATCATCCTGATCGTTTTTCATTGCGTTCAGATGTCTGTGTGTATCATAAAGATTCTCACGCACCTGAGTTACGCAGACACCGATATTGGAACAGTGATCTGCAATTCTTTCCATACTGGTGATCAGGTCAGAAAGAATGAAGCCCATTTCAATGGTACACTCGCCGGAGCGGAGACGATTGATGTGACGGCGTTTCATTTCTTTTGTCAGCTCATCGATCAGTTCTTCAAGCGCCTCGATCTCTGAAGCCTTGGTAATATCCTGTTCGTCAAATACAGAAAATGCTGTTTCTACGATTTTGGTCACTGCTGCAGTCAGTACTCTGAGTTCTGCCTTTGCATAAACGGAGAAGCTCAGGCCTTTTGCATGAAGCTCGTCTGCTGACTCTTTAATATTTACTGCATGGTCGGAAATACGCTCGAAATCGCCGATGCAGTGAAGCATCATGGAAACGCTGTGACTGTCTGTCTCAGAAAGATCCTTATTGTTCAGCTGAACAAGATAGGTTCCCAGTTCATCCTCGTACCTGTCTACCTTGCTTTCCATCTTTGTGATCTTCTGAGCCTTTTCCTCACTGTAATCATGAAGCACCTCAAAAGAAGCCTTCAGCGCCTTCCAGGAATCCTCTGCCATACGTCTTGCTGCGGTTCTTCCCTGCTCTACTGCAAATGCAGGTTTTTCCAGGAAACGGGATTCCAGAATAAGGAATTCCTGATCTTCCTTTGCCGCCTCAACATCCTCAGAAGAGTCACGGATCGTCATACATGCAAGCTTCACAAGAAGATTGGAGAACGGAAGAAGCAGTAAGGTTGCTGTAACATTAAACACACTGTGGGTCACTGCGATTGCTGCCGGTGTTGCCATAGCGTCCATAAACGGGAACTGAACAGCTGCATTCAGAATATAGAATACACTCAGGAACACTACTGTACCGATAATGTTGAAATACAGATGGATCATGGCTGCACGTTTTGCGTTTTTGTTTGCGCCGATAGCAGACAGAAGCGCTGTCACGCAGGTACCGATATTCTGTCCCATAATGATCGGGAAGGCCGCGCTGTACGGCACAGCTCCTGTAACGCACAGAGCCTGCAGAATACCCACGGATGCAGATGAGGACTGGATGATGGCTGTAAGAACCGTACCTGCCAGAACACCTGCTATCGGATTGGAAAATGCCAGAAGAAGATTGGTAAACTCCGGAACATCAGCCAGAGGCTTCACAGCAGCGCTCATGGTATCCATACCGAACATCAGCACTGCAAATCCAACCAGAATAGCGCCAATGTCTTTTTTGCGGGAGTTCTTTGTGAACATCAGAAGCACAATTCCGATCAGCGCCAGGATCGGAGCAAAGGAACTTGGCTTAAGAAGGCTCATAAAGAAATTGTTGCTCTCAATACCTGCAAGACTTAAGATCCAGGCGGTTACTGTAGTACCGATATTGGCACCCATAATAATACCAACAGCCTGTGTCAGCTTCATAATACCGGAGTTTACGAAACCTACGACCATAACCGTTGTGGCAGATGAGGACTGGATCACCGCAGTCACACCCAGACCCAGAAGCACTGCTTTTAATTTGCTGGATGTAAGGTTTTCAAGAATTTTCTCCAGCTTTCCTCCGGAAATCTTCGCAAGGCCATCGCCCATAACCTGCATACCATACAGGAACAGAGCAAGACCGCCCAGCATCGTCAGTATACTAAAAAAATCCATTGTATTTCTCCTTTACGAAAATTTAATATATTTTCATTTTAAGAAACAATTGTAAAGTTGTCCCCAGCGCAATGTTAAATTTATGTAAAATTCTCAGAAGCTTCTGATGTCTTCTCCCTCATCGCCCGTTTTGTCAATAGAACGGATTTTCAGATAGTAACTCATGGTTTCATTCACCTTCACCTGAACCCGGTCCCCAACCTTATGGCCTTTCAGAGCCCGTCCGACAGGTGACTCGATGCTCACTCTGTTCTCCATGGAATTTCCTCTGATAGAGGTTACAAGCTTATACTTCTCAATTTCTCCGTCTTCTTCAAATTCTACTTCCACAATGTCATCCATGCCGACTTCGTCTTCTCGGGAAGTATCTGTAACAATATCCGCTGTTTTCAGCATTCTCTCCAGGTACCGGATGCGGCTTTCATTCTGGTTTTTGTGTCGCTTTGCCGCATAGTATTCAAAATTTTCACTGAGATCCCCCTGGGCTCTGGCTTCCTTTACCGCTTCAATGGCCTCTTTACGCACCACCAGCTTCCGGTGCTCGATCTCCTGCTGGATTTTCTGTACGTCACGCTCTGTCAGTTTTTCACGCATGTGCTCACTCTCCCCGCTTCATTATAAGTATCGTATGACTATAAAGTATACAGGATAATGAACGGAAACTCAATAACCCTTACGCGGACTTGCTGATATAACAGCAGATCAGAAGACATACCTCTTCTCCCTCCTGCCTCAGCTCCAGCATTCCGTCATACTTTTTCAGCGCAGCCTGAATGCTCGGAAGACCCAGCCCGTGATTTTTTGTGTCATTTTTCGTGGTAGAGGGCAGGGAAGATAAAATTCCCGTATTTTTCTTACGGCAATACTTCTCTTCCGTTTTTTCTGCACAGGGAAGTCTGCCCGGATTTCGCACACTTACTGCCAGAATCCCCTTTCCCTGCCTTACTTCCAGGGAAACTCTCCGCTGGTTTTCAGGAAGTTTTTTTACTGCCTCCAGCGCATTGTCCAGGGCATTTCCAAAAACAGCGCTGATATCTGTTTTTTCCATGGGCAAAGGTTCCGAAATATCTGCGGAAACATGAAAGTCAATATGATTCTGTTCCATCAGAGCAGCCTTGGCGCTGAGAATAATATTCACAGTGGTATCTCCACAGTATTTCAGAGTGCGGGAAGCCCCTGTCTGTTCCAGAAGCTCCCTGAGATATCCCTCTCTCTGGTCGTCCGGAAGAGCCAGCGCTGTCTGAAGGTGATTTGTCATATCATGCTTTAAACGCCTGATCTCAAAATGCTGATTTTCCATAGCTTCATAGTACCGTCTGTTCTGCTCTGCCAGAAGAGCCTCCTCTTCCAGTTTCTGCTGCCGGGCCAGAACCACCATGGTCCATAAAAGCCCTGCAAAAGCCGAAAGGGACAAAAGCAGGAGAAACAGATACTGGACAGAGATCCCTGCAGTATCATAATCGCTTAACAGCACCAGACTGAATACAATTCCCATAGGAGGAAGGGTCAGTATAAAAAGAAGCCTCCACATGGAAGATGACAATTCAAAATCTCTGTCCGGCCCGAACCTCCAGATCAGAAGCCACAATCCTGCGCAAAAAAGTATCTTTACCACAATCTGATACACCTGATAATGCCACGACCAGTTATCTACCAGCGCATTAAATGAAAATACCGTACTGGCGGTCATCAGCCCCACGGTCAGCCTTTTTATGATACTTCCCTCACAGCAGATCATAATAGCTGCAATAAAAAATACAAACGTGGGAACAATATTTCCCCAGTCTGCCAGATAGATCACCATACCGCCTAAAAATCCGCAGGCAGTCACAAGAATCATTCTGAGGAATTTACTGTTTTTCACCTTCAGCAGGCGTCCCACTGCCATAAACAGACAGATTCCCATAACCGAAAGCCAGGCAATAGTCAAAAACAAAAGCTCCGCATTTTTTCTCATAGGCCTGCCCCCTTCAGCATAAGCTCCGCAAGTCTTTTCAGCGCCTCTTCCTTCATCCCCCGGCTTACCGGAAGATTTTTTCCGCCTGTAAGGATTTCATCATGACCAATATACTCCACATGATCTCCGTTTACCAGATATCTTTGGTGAATCCTCACAAACCGTGCATCCACCTGAGACTGTACCTCAGAAAGCTTTCCGTAAAAAGCGTATTCTCTGTTTTCCGTTACCAGATACACCTGTCTTCTGTCGCTGTAAAAATACAGGATCCGGTCCAGAGCCATCCGAAAGGTTCCCTCCTGATTCTGAAACACAAAATCTTTTTCCCGTCTGGAATAAAAAGTTTCTCTGGCCCTGGCAAGAATCTGCCTGATCCGTTCTTCTCCGGCAGGTTTCATCACATAATCCAGCGCCCCTGTGCGATATCCGTCAAATACGTACTCAGAATATCCTGTCACAAATACAAGAAGGATATTTCTGTCAAACTCCCGTATCCTTTCCGCAGCCTCCATGCCTGTCATTTCTTTCATTTCCACATCCAGAAAAAGAAGATCGATCTCTCCCGGATGTTTTTTCAGCCAACGGACCGCAGTTTCTCCTGAACTGAATTCATATACAATTTCCTCATCCGTTTCATATATGGATTTTTCAAGCTGAAACCGCAGCTGATCCCTGGCCTCCTGTTCATCGTCGCACAAAGCGATTCTCAGCATAATATCTCCTCCTGCTGCTTTTATATCCTTTACTGATGCTCCTCGCTTCAGATTTCTTTTATCATACCACAACCACAGCTTCCGGCGCATGCCAAACTTTACAAAAATCCTTCTATTCTTTACATTTTTCGCAGAGACCTGCAAAACTTTACCTGAAAAATGCCAAACTTTACAGCCTGGATTCCGGCTGTTTTTTTCTGTGATATGGTAAAATCACAACAGCAGAACATCTGTAAATTTTTAACATAAGACGAGGAGGAATTTTATGTTATCTGTAAAAAATCTGGAAAAATCCTATACTACCGGCAATCGTACCTATACAGTGCTGAAAGGAATCAGCTTTTCTGTTGCCAAAGGGGAATTTGTAGCTGTAATGGGACCCTCCGGTTCCGGAAAAAGTACGCTTCTTAACTGTATTTCCTGCTATATCCCCTTTGAAAAAGGCAGGATCACCCTGGGCGGGCAGGAATTAAGCTCCCTGACACCTGAACAGCTTGCCTCTGTCCGCAACGAAAAGCTTGGTTTTGTTTTTCAGGACTTTATGCTTCTTGACGGCCTTTCTGTCCGTGAAAACATTCTTGTTCCCAGAATCATCCGACAGAATGTGGACAAAGAAGGGGAGCGCTACGCAGATCAGCTTATGGAGCTTTTTGGTATCAGCCATATCCGAAACAAATATCCGGCAGAGATTTCCGGCGGAGAACGTCAGAGAACCGCAGTTGCAAGAAGTCTGATCAACCATCCTCTGATGCTCCTTGCTGACGAACCTACGGGAAATCTGGACAGCAAATCAAGCAGGATCGTTATTGAATCTTTTGAAAATGCAAGACAGAATCTGGACGCTACCATTTTTATGGTGACACACGACAGCTTTTCCGCTTCCTTCTGTGACCGGGTGATCCTGCTGAAGGACGGAAATATCTACCGTCAGCTTGAAAAAAATATTCAGACAAGAAGTGCTTTTCATGACACACTGTTAAATGCGATCAAAGAAATGAGTGGTGATATGTAATGGATAACAGAAAAAGAAGATCGATCAAAACTATGGCGGAACTGGAAAGCCGCCTTCGCCGTACCAACCAGAAGCAGGCAGCTCTTTACCTGTTCTGCAATTTTATTTCTCTTATGCTGATGACAGCTTATTCGGGACTGATGTTTTCTCCCACTGTACAGGATATTTTTCCTCCGGGAGGCGACAGCCGGAAACAGTTATACGCCATCTTCGTTCTGGCCCTGTTCGGCTGCGTTATATTTACGATTTATGCTGCCAGCCTTTTTTTCCGCAAAAAATCACGGCAGCTTGGCATCCTTATGGCTCTCGGAGCTTCCAGAAAAACACTGGCGCCCGGTCTTTTCCGTGAGGTGCTGCTTTTAAGCGGCAGCTCTGCTGTTCTGGGAACTCTGGCAGGTTTTCCCTTCCTGTTTCTTCTGTGGACTGCCTTCCGGATTTTTATTGTAAATTCAGAAGAAATGGTTCTGAACGTGGATTTCCGGTGTCTCTGGGTATCTGCAGGCTTCACAGCCCTGGTTGTGATCTGCGCATGCGTTCTTGCTTTTCTTTATATGAAACGCACCAATATTCTGGACGTGATCCAGGAAGAGCATCAGAACGAGCCTGTAAAAGAGCTTGGACGCTGGTGCGGCCCTGTGGGTATTGTCCTGATTCTGGCAGGCGCAGTTGCAGGATACGAAGGCCCAACTGTATACATGAATGTGTTTCACAGATATCCCTCCCCTTTTCTCAACCTTTTGTACGCTCCTGCTTTTGCAGGTCTTTACATGGTCATGCTTCACACAGTTGTCAACGGCTGGACCTCCAGACGCAAAAATCCCTGGAAAAACATCATTGCCAGAAGTATGATGAAATTCCAGGGAAAACAGACGGTAAACAGTCTCCTTGTTACTACTGTGCTGGTTGCAGGCGGCTGCTTCGGGATTTTTTATCTGCCGATGCTTCATACCGGACTTTCCATGGGCTCCGAAAGCCGCGCCTATGACTATTCCTGGTTCTGGCCCTCCGACCAGTCTCTCCCTTCTGAAGAAGAGATTTATTCTCTGGCAGAAAAACATGATTTTCAGATCAAAGACTGGGTACAGTGTTCCTATCTTGCCCTTGCCTGTGATAATAACATGCAGATTCTGAACCCGGACAACACCCTTTCCTATCAGCATTTTGACATTGCCGATGAATGTCATGCCCTGTCAGAGTCCACCTATAATCAGATCACCGGACAGAACATTTCACTGGATCCCGGCTTCTTCTACGCAGTTACAAATGAAGAAGAAACCGCTTACGATACAGTGGAAAATGCAACACTTTTTACAAACATGACTACAAGAGAAGAGCTTCCGGTTACCTGTAAAGGCTTTGTACATTTTGAAGATATGGCATCTCACGGCACTGCTGTTCTGGATGACAGCGACTACGAAAAAATCTCTCAGGGACTTGCTCCTGAATGGACCGGTTCCATGATCTGGTTTAATTCAGAAGGAAAAGACAGTTACGCCTTTGCACAGGAGCTCTTTGTGAAAATTGTAAATTCCTATGATGACCAGCACTTCAGCAACAGCTATTATGATCCGGTTCAGTATGTTATGACAGAAGGCTATACAAATAATTACTACGGTTCCTCCTATACTGTCAGTCCGGAGGAGCGGCAGGTGGACCGTACCAACATCAACAGTTCTGACTTCCGGATGTACTGGAATTATATTCCTCAGTTCCGTATTATGGATGCTCAGGATCAGCTGAAAACCTTTGGAGTATTTATGATGACCTTTTTGTTCATTGCCATTATCTGCATTACCGCAGCCCTGGTCATTGCCTATACCCGCTGTCAGACCATTGCCCTGAACAATGCCTATGTGTTTTCAGATCTGATGCGTCTTGGCGCTTCTCCCTCCTTTCTTGGCAGAGAGCTTCAGAGGCAGGCTGGTCCGGTATTCAAAATTCCTGCCATCAGCGGAATGTCGCTGATGATCCTGCTTTATTTTATGATTTTGCTTGCCAATGACGGACTTCTGACAAAATCCGAAATTCTCGGTTTTGCCATGTGCCTGGAAGTAGCTGCCGTGATCGCCCTTATCATTTACGCCGTTTTCCGCCGCACGCTGCGCAGTCTGAGAAAACAGCTGGGTATCTGATCTTCAGGACAGTAAATGATCCGATACGCTCCGTCCACAGCAGCCCCACCTACAGTTTTATTCATAATTAATACCTGATTGCAGACTAATCTGTCCTGTCTTCCATCACAGTTCCCGGGAAGTTCATAAACAGTACCAAAAAGCCGGAGCGGATTCATCCACAATGAATGAACCGCTCCGGCCATCTGTGCCTGTCACCGCACAACCACAATATTTTTATTTCCTTCAAACTCCTTCGGACAACGATCCGTAATCACTTCCGCTTCCTTAAAATCCCGAAAGGTCACAGAACTGATCTGACCGAATTTTGAAGCATCACTGAGTACATAGGCTTTTCTGCACTGCTCCATGGCTTTCCTTTTTACCAGAGCCTCGCTGGTATCCGGTGTTGTAAAGCCCTCATGCTTCGTCACTCCGTTTGTCCCGAAAAATCCTCTTGTAAAATGATACATCTGAAGCATCTGTAAAGCAAAGCTTCCGATCACTGCCTCTGTGGAGCCTTTCAGTTCACCGCCTATAAGCGTAACATGAACGCCTCTCTGAGCCAGCATTCTTGCATGTGATACACCATTTGTCACAAAGGCTGCCCGGGTATTCTCCAGATAATCCAGCATATAACCTGTGGTGGTTCCCGCATCCAGAAATACAAAATCCGTGGGTTCGATCAGGCCTGCGGCGTATCTGGCAATTTTCTTTTTTTCTTCGATATTAAGATCTGATTTCTGAGCAACAGTAGGCTCATAGGCAGATACTGCATTTTCCAGAGAAACTGCTCCGCCAAAAACCTTTGTCAGACGTCCCATTTTGTCAAGAGCCGTAATATCTCTTCTGACAGTGGACTCCGATGTGTCCAGAATCTCCTTCAGCTCCGTGACTGTGACACTTTTCCTTGTTTCCAGAAGTTCCAGGATGATCTCATATCTTTGCTCTGTCAGCATGGTTTCTCTCCTGATTACAGCTTCTCCTGCATGAATTTGCTTACTGCCTCGCAGGCAGCATCCTCATCCGCACCCTCGAAAGTAAAGGTTACTTCATGACCTTTTTTTACGCCAAGTCCCATCAGAGCCAGAAGTTTTCTGCAGTCTGCTTTCTTGCCTTCTTTTTCAATGGTGACCACAGACTCAAACTGCTTCACAAGCTTTACAAGCTCGCCTGCCGGACGTGCGTGGATTCCCTCATTGTCAGTTACTACATACTTGAATTCTTTCATGGTTTTATCCTCCAGTTTATTTATTTTTTATGCTGTTTTATTTTTTATGCTGTTTTCTTTTTTAACACTCCCAGAAGGACGGCTGAGATCAACGTACCTGCCACAAGAGCAGCCACATATGCCATTGTGTTTCCCACAACCGGGAATACGAAAATTCCTCCGTGAGGAGCCATCAGTGTACAGTCAAACATCATGGAAACAGCGCCTGCCACTGCTGAACCGATGATACAGGACGGAAGTACATGGAGAGGATCAGATGCCGCAAAAGGAATCGCTCCCTCTGTGATAAATGCCAGACCCATAATAAAGTTAGTAGGCGCCGCCTCTCTCTCTTCTTTAGTAAATTTGTTTTTGAAAAGCAGGCTTGCCAGGGCAATGGCACATGGAGGTGTCATTCCTCCGATCATAACAGCTGCCATAATATCATAATTGCCTGCTGCAATGGACGCTGTGCCAAACACATAAGCTGCCTTGTTAAAAGGACCGCCCATATCAATAGCCATCATACCGCCAAGAATAAGTCCTAAAATTACTTTACTTGTATTTCCCATGCCTGTCAAGGCATTATTTAATCCGGTGTTCAATCCGCCCATTAAGGGTTCCACAACAAAAGTCATACAAAGTCCCATTACGAGAATTCCCACAACCGGATAGATCAGAACAGGGGCGATCTTTTCCAGGGCTTCCGGTAGCTTATCGCAGATTTTGCGAAGCCCGAGGATCAGATAGCCTGCAAGAAAGCCTGCAAAAAGAGCTCCCAGAAAACCGGATTTTCCGTTTGCTGCGATCATTCCGCCTACAAGACCTACTGCAAGAGCCGGTCTGTCGCCGATGGCCATGGCAATAAAGCCTGCCAGTATCGGAAGCATAAAGCCAAACGCTGTTCCGCCGATGTTCTTGAGAACAGCGGCCACCGGAGTAATGGTACCGAAGTTTGCTCTCTGGTCCGCAGGGAGAGAATTCAGATCCACACTGAGACCGTCAATCAAAAAAGCAAGGGCAATCAGAATGCCGCCGCCCACTACTAAAGGAAGCATATGGGAAACGCCGTTCATGAGCTGCGTATATATTTTGTGGCCGGCGCCTCCGCCTGCCTTTGCTGCCGCCGAAGAATTCGATGCTCCCGCTGCTGCGTGATATACAGGAGCATCCCCTGCAATGGCTCTTTCCACCAGGGCATCCGCCTTGCTGATTCCGTCAGAAACCTGACATTCGATCAGCTTCTTTCCATCAAAACGTTCCATGGGAACCTGTGCATCCGCCGCCACGATAATGCAGTCAGCCTCCTGGATCTCCTGATCTGTAAGAACGTTTTTGGCTCCGCCGGAGCCTCTTGTCTCCACCTTGATAAAACAGTTTCTGGCCTTTGCCGCTTTTTCAATTCCTTCTGCCGCCATATAGGTGTGGGCAATTCCGGTAGGACAGGAGGTAACTGCCAGGATTTTTACCTGTCCCTCATCTGCGCTTCCCGTATCAGCCAGTCTCTCATCAATATCTTTTTTCTCATCGTCAGCTTTGTCAATAATTTCCATAAACTCATCTACAGACTGTGCGTTTCTCAGAGAGGCGGTAAATTCCTCATCCATCAGCATAACAGAAAGTTTACTGAGCACATCCAGATGGATATTATCTTCTGTGTTTGGAGCTGCGATCAGGAACAGAAGAGTCACAGGCTCGTCATCAAGGGCTTCAAACTCCACTCCGTTCTTTACTACCATTGCAGCAAGACCGGGCTTCTGTACTGCGTCACATTTACCATGTGGAATGGCAATTCCTTCTCCGATTCCTGTTGTACTTTCCTGTTCTCTTGCATATACCTGTTTCCGGTAGGCTTCCCTGTCGCTGATTTTTTCACTCTTTACCATAAGGTCTACAGCCATATCAAGAGCCTCTGATTTACTCTTTGGTGCTGCACTCAGCGATACGCTTCTTCTGTCAAGCAGATCTGTGATCCTCATATGTTTTCCCCCTCCTGTTTTTGTCCGGCTACCTGACGGTAAACCGCTTCTACCTCTTTGCCTGTGGCCAGATTTTCTGAAAAGGCACTGGCGCTGCCTGCTGCGATTCCCATGTAAAAAGCATGGCGGTAATCTCTTTTTTCCATCCAGCCTGCCATAAAGCCTGCCACCATGGAATCTCCTGCGCCAACGCCGTTTACAAGCGTACCTGTGGGAACCGGTTTCTTATAAACCTGTCCGTTTGCAGCGATGAGAACTGCTCCCTCCCCTGCCATGGAGATCAGAACATTTTCCGCTCCCATCTCCTGCAGTTTCTTTCCATATGGAACAACGTCCTCTCTCGTCTTTAACTCCACGCCAAAGATCTCACCAAGCTCATGGTTATTGGGCTTTACAAGAAAAGGATGATATTTCAGAACCTTTACCAGAAGATCTTTTGTGGCATCCACCACAGTCATCACGCCTCTTCCCTCCAGCCTTTTCATAATCCGCTCATACATGTCATCAGGCATGGAAGCCGGTATACTTCCTGCGAGAAACAGAACATCTCCTTCCTTCAGGCTGTCAAGTTTTTCCATCAGCTCCTCCACTCTCTCCGGGCTGATATCCGGTCCTGCTCCGTTGATCTCTGTTCCGTCTATGGATTTCAGCTTCAGGTTAATTCGGGAAATTCCCCTTTCAATCCTGATAAAATCCGATTCCACTCCCATTTTCTGAAGTCTGCGGATAATCTCATCTCCGGTAAAGCCTGCGGTAAATCCCAAAGCTCTGTTGCAGATTCCAAGATTCCTGAGAACTATGGACACATTGATTCCCTTTCCCCCGGGAAGAATCAACTCTGAGCTTGTCCTGTTGGTAAGCCCCAGCTTAAAATCTTCCACATCTACAATGTAATCCAGAGACGGATTAAAAGTAACTGTACAGATCATTTTTTCACCTCTCCTTACAATAATTTTCATTTAATGTATGACTGAGTTTGAAGTTATTTCAGTTATTTCTCTTTATATTTCATAGTATACAGTTATAATCGCTCAAAGTCAATCAAACTAATTCACAGAATTCAGGATTATTTTTGGTTGAATTTGCACAAAAAAATACCCTCTGACAGTTTCCGGGGTTTTCCCTGTCTGCAAGAAGGTATCCTGTTATTTTGTCCGGTATTTCATTTCTCCGGAATGTCTCTGTTTTTTTTCTTACGGTGCTTTACGCACTCTGTCAGCAGAAATTCAATCTGACCGTTAATGGAACGGAAGTCGTCCTCCGCCCACTGAGCCAGTTCATTATAAAGAGAGGCGGAAACCCTCAGTGGTATCTGCTTTTTTGTTTTTTCTTTTGATGCAGCCGGCATGGCTTCCGCCTCCTTTACTTATTTGCTTTCTATATTATTTCTATATTAATAGATTGAGCCGCTGTTGACAATAGGCTGCGCATCTTTATTTCCGCAAAGTACTACAAGAAGATTGCTCACCATAGCCGCCTTGCGTTCCTCATCAAGCTCCACCACATTGTTTTCGCTGAGCTGGTTCAGAGCCATCTCCACCATGCCTACAGCTCCTTCCACGATTTTCTGACGGGCATCTATGATTGCAGCAGCCTGCTGTCTCTGAAGCATTGCAGCAGCGATTTCCGGAGCATATGCTAGATGGGTGATCCTTACGTCCAGAATCTCAAGTCCGGCTTCCTCAACCTTGGACTGAAGCTCTGCCTGCATGATATCCGCAATTTCCTGACAGCTTCCCCGAAGAGTCTTTTCGCCGCAGTCGCCATTGTCATAAGGATAATTTCTTGCAGCATTTCTGGTAACTGCATCACACTGGATAGAAAGAAATTCTGCATACTGCTCTACATTCAGAACTGCCTTGGTTGCATTTGCAACCTTCCAGATCACAATGGTCCCGATCTCTACCGGATTGCCCAGCTCATCATTGACCTTCTGGCGTTTATTGTCCAGAGTCATGGTTTTAAGAGAAACTGCCTTAGTGGCTGCCTTCCCGCCTCCGCCGCTTAAATTAATGTTAATGGAACCGGATTTTGCATTACTCTGCTTTTCCTCATTATCAATAGTCTGCGCTGCCGGGCCTACTGTTTCACAGAAAGGATTGATCCAGTAAAATCCCTCGTTATAAAGTGTTCCATAGTAGCTTCCGAACAAAGTCAGCACAAAAGCCTCATTTGGATGGATTACCTTCAGTCCACAGAACATAATAATTCCGCCAACATTCAAAAGTACGCCCAGCACAATACAAACTGCAAGAACCACTCCGCCAGCCGGCTTATCTGCCCCAAACCAGGTAGCGCCCAGAACATACATGGGAATTCCCGCCAGGGTCACCAGCAGTGACACAACTGCCATGGGAAATCCCGGCGCAGCCTTAAGCTTCTTTTCTTCCGTAAATTTTACTTCTGCCATAATCTCTTTCCTCCCTGCTTTTCGCAAATACAGGCCCTCCTGTATTTACGTTTCCTCTCCGTTCCCTCTTTTCGGAAACAGAATTAATTTGATATCTTTTTGATATCATCATAATATATCTTTTCCTGTAAAAAGTCAATATTTTTCTGATAATTTTCAAAGAACAAAAGAGAAAAGATCCGCTTCGAACTTCCTAAATTTCTCAATCCTTGAGGGACTTGTTCCGCTTTGCGCGCCAGATGCAGACTGCCATGGGCAGTCATATTCCGCATGCATCTGGTCGCATCCTCGTGGAGCGTTTTTTGTTTATTCAGAAACTAGTACAAAATGTACTAATTTCCTAATAAATAAAAAAAAGGAGCCGAAGCTCCTAATCAGAATGTTTTTTTATATAGTTCATTGTCTGATACCGTCTCCAGATAGAACAGAACGTCCAGACAATGCTGATTCCCGCCGCAATGGAAAGAGCGTACTGAAGCGTCAGACTTCCGTATTCAGAAATCTCTCTGGTATTTCCGCTGACAGCAGCGCTCATTGTATAATACAGAGAGCTTCCCGGAATCAGAGGCACCACTGAAGGTATTACAAACAAAAGCGTTGGCGCCATTTTTTTCCGCGCAAATATCTCTGCGTAAACTGCCGCAAAAGCAGATGCCACAAGGCCTGAAGCAAAAATATGCTGTGTCACATCAAACATCAGAAGATAACATCCCCAGCACAGGGCTCCGCCAAGAGAACCGGCCATCCAGAGGCTTCTTCGAAGCCGGAAGATCATGGAAAATCCCAGAGATCCCATAAACGCCATAGCAAGCTGCAAAATCACTTCTTTCATATTCCCACCATCCATATAGAAGCCATAAAGCCACTGGCAAGGGCTCCGGCCCACAAAATACTTTCAATCAGCCGCATAATTCCTGCAATCGTATCTCCCATCAGCATATCGCGGATTGAATTTGTGATAGCAATTCCGGGTATCAGCAGCATAATATCCCCGATCATAATCTTATCTGCGTGAAAAAACGGCAGAAACTTTACCGTCAGGCAGATCAATGTACCTGTAAAAAAGGAACACACCAGGTTAAACATTACATTATTCGCCAGAAGCTGTGCGCCTTTTTCCTGAAAAAGACAGATGATGACTGCAAAAACGGCTGCTGCCAGCCCGTCTGCAAAGCTTCCTGCAAAAAACACAGCAAAGCTTCCCGCAGCAAGAACACTTCCCAGATACATCTGCCACTGTTTTTTAGGAGGAACGCATTCCCGTAAACGCTGCTCAAACAAATCCAGAGGCAGCGGCTCCCTGCAGCATTCTCTGCTCAGTGCATTAATACGTTCCAGTGCCAGGAAGTCTGTGCCTGATTTTGTGATCCGTCTTGTGTGAGTCAAAAGAGTTCCGTCGCTTCTTTCCAGAGTGATTACAATACTGGATGTAATCACAAATACATTCATCCTCTCGGCTCCGTATGCCACTCCAATACGTTCCAGCGTATCTTCTACTCTTTTTACCTCCGCTCCGGAGGCCATAAGCCGCTCTCCTGTTTCCAGAAGAAGCTGAAGCAGGCGGTTTTCCGTGTTTGTCTGTTCCATACTGTTGTTTTCCATATGCCTGTTTCCCAACCTTCATCTGTCTTATTTTACAGCTCTTCCTGTCCCATCCGTACCTTTTCCAGACGAGCGGAAAGCTCCTCGGATACCTGATCAAACAGATAAGTTTTGCTGCTCTGGCGTCGGGCTTTCCATTCCTGTTTTCCAGCCTTTTCCGCATCCTCGATCTCTTTTTTTAATCCCATGGCAGAAATCCGGTGAGCGCCCTGTCCCATAATGATCACCTGCTCCAGCCCGTCAGAGGTTGCCACTGTCACCTGATACTGACGGCCGATTCTGTGAACTGTTTTTTCAATATACTGATCCGCAGTTTCCGCCTCTTTTGTATATACCACAAAAATATTGTGATAGGGAATCACTTCCTCTGCATGGCCCTCCACCTTATAGGCGTCAAACACAAGGATCAGAGTACATTTCCGGTAGCCCTGATAATTGCTGAGAATATCCATCAGCTTATCGCAGGCAGCATGAATATTTTCCTTTGCAAGCTCCCGAAGTTCCTCCCAGGCAAAAATAATATTGTATCCGTCCACAAGAAGATATTCTTCCCTGCGGGGCTTTCCTGCCCGATAGCGGACCGTACTCTCAGAAGTTCTTCCCACTGTTCTGGATGGAGTAAACCGTTCCTTTTTTACGGCCCCGAAGGTTCTCTCAAAAATCGCCTGAAGCTCCTGCTCCTCCTCATAGCTTCCGCTGTAGGAAAAGCCCTTCTGGCCTTTTCGCCCTTTTCCGCTGCCTGTCCTGTTCTGACCGCCTGCGGGCATCCCGGTAAAACTCTCCGTTGATGTCTCCTGTTCCGGAATCTCATACCAGTTTTCTGTATCCTGTGCCAGCTCCTCTGCATCCGCGCCGCAGTCCAGATGCTTATAATTCTCCACCTGATCCCAGGGAACCACAAAGCCTGCCCCGTGGGCGCAGAACACCGAACCGGTAGGATTTTCCAGGTCACGCTCGGACTCATAGCCGGAAGCCATTACCAGCTCCTCCTGATTTCTGCAGGGCGCATATCCCTTCAGATTGCAGAAAAGCCTTCCTCTTCCTCCTGTGTAGGAAATGACCTCTTTCTGATAATCCCTCATGGATGAAACTGCTGCCATACCTGTAAGAACAGCCATATCACCGTCTGTTTCCGGCGGATTGAATTTCCCCTGCATTTTCTGAACATCGGACATTGCCCTGCCGATCATCTCTGCGGGAACCTCCAGCCGAAATTCATAGTAAGGCTCCAGAAGAATACTTTTGGCCTTTTTCAGTCCCTGACGCACTGCCCGGTAGGTTGCCTGACGGAAATCTCCGCCTTCTGTATGCTTCGCATGAGCCCGTCCGGTCAGAAGAGTGATCTGCACATCTGTCAGGGCAGAGCCTGTCAGAACTCCCAGATGCTCCTTTTCCTCCAGATGGGTAAGGATCAGTCTCTGCCAGTTACGGGCAAGAACATCCTCACTGCAGGCAGTAAAAAACTGACAGCCGCTTCCCGGCTCTCCCGGTTCAATAAGCAGCTGTACTTCCGCATAATGGCGCAGAGGCTCAAAATGTCCCACACCGATCACAGGCTCTGCAATGGTCTCTTTGTATACAATACTTCCTGCGCCAAATTCCACTGCCACATGAAAGCGTTCCCAGATCATACTTTTCAGGATTTCGATCTGAACCTCTCCCATTAACTGGGCATGGATTTCTCCCAGAACACTGTCCCACACTATATGAAGCTGCGGCTCTTCCTCCTCCAGCTGTTTCAGTTTTTTCAGCATCTCATGAACATCACATCCCTCAGGAAGTATGATCTGATAATTGAGAACAGGCTCCAGAACAGGAAGAACCGACTCCTGCTCTGTGCCAAGCCCCTGACCCGGATGAGTTTTTGTAAGTCCGGTCACTGTACAGATATCTCCTGCCGAAACCTCCTGGACCAGTTCATATTTAGAACCGGAATAAATACGGATCTGATCGATCTTTTCCTCATCCAAAATCGTTTTGACCTTCAGATTTCCTCCTGTGATCTTCAGATAGGTAAGCCGCACTCCCTGAGGATCTCTGGCGATCTTAAATACTCTTGCCCCAAATTCCCGGGAATAAGCCCGCTCCATAGTATAGCTTTCCAGTCCCTGAAGAAATTCCTGAACTCCCTGCATTTTAAGAGCAGAACCAAACCAGCAGGGGAATACCTTCCGTTGCACGATCAGACGGCAGATTTCTCTGTGAGCAACCTCTCCTGTTTCCAGATAGGTTTCCAGAAGCTCTTCCTCACACATGGCAAGATTTTCCATAAGGTCTTCCAGGTCTTCTGATGTGCCTGTTCCGGATTTCATACTCTCTGTTTTATCGTCACCGACAGTTCTTTCACTGTTATCCTCTGTCAGACAGGCAAAATCCATGCAGTTTTCGTTGAGACGTTTTCTGAGGTCCCTGAGAAGAGCATCATGATCTGTTCCCTGCTGATCCATTTTATTTACAAAAAGAAACACCGGAATCTCATATCTTTCCAGAAGCCGCCACAAAGTCATGGTATGGCTCTGTACGCCGTCCATGCCGTTTATTACCAGTATCGCATAGTCAAGCACCTGAAGGGTACGCTCCATTTCCGCAGAAAAATCCACATGGCCCGGAGTATCCAGAAGCGTGATCTCCATCTCTTCTGTTTTCAGCCGCGCCTGCTTGGAAAATATAGTAATTCCCCGTTCCCTCTCCAGCTCATAAGTATCCAGAAAGGCATCTCCATGATCCACTCTTCCCAGCTTTCGTATTTCTCCGCAAAGATAAAGAAGCCCTTCGGATAAGGTCGTTTTTCCGGCATCTACATGGGCAAGAATACCGATGCATATACGTTTTTTTGTTTTTTCAGGCTTTTGTCCGCCCATAAAAAATGCCTCCTTCTGTGGTCACATAATAGTGAATTATAGCACAAAAGGAGGCGATAGTCGAGATGCCGCCGGAAGGATCACGCCAAGCACATTCCTGCTTTTGGCGTAATCCTGTTCCTTATTCTTCATGCACCCCCTTGTTTTTTTCTTCTTTTATGCATATAATAGTATCTAATCACGATTTAGTAAATCACGATTAGATATTTTTTAGGAGGTAGTTTTATGTTCATCGGCAGAGAAAAAGAACTAAAATTCCTGCAAGATAAATACGACGAAAAAAAAGGGCATCTGATTGTTTTATACGGCAGAAGGCGTGTAGGCAAAACGGAAACTCTCAAAGAATTTTGCAAACATAAGCCGCATATTTTCTACTCCTGTACACAAAGTACGGACCGAGTGCAGCTTGCAAAATTTTCAAAGCAAATTTTGCGAGAGGATATTCCAGCCAAACAATATATATCTGAATTTACTGATTGGGAGAAAGCGTTTCGCTCGATCCTCGATCTGCCATATGGAGAAAAGAAAAAGCTGATTGTAATCGACGAGTTTCCATATATGTGCAAAGGGAATCCGAGTATCCCCTCTATTCTGCAAAACCTCTGGGATACAGTTCTAAAAGACAGTAATGTGATGATCATTCTCTGTGGCAGTGCAATGAGTTTTATTGAAAAAGAATTGCTTGCAGAAAAAAATCCGCTGTATGGCAGAGCAACCGGTATTTACAAAATGAATAAAATGGGCTTTTACGATGCTGCCCGTTTTTTCCCAAATTACTCAGAAAAAGATAAAATACTCGCTTATGCCATACTTGGCGGTATTCCGCACTATCTCAACCAGTTCAACCCGGACCTTGACCTTGCTGAAAACATCAAACGCAATATTCTTACCAAAGGCTCGGTACTTTATAGCGAAACAGACTTTTTGCTCCATCAGGAACTCAGAGAAACTCCCATCTACAATTCCATTATTGAAGCAGTTGCTCTGGGCAGCACAAAGTTGAACGACATTAGCCAAAAATCCCTTGTGGAAGACACTTCAAAAACAAGCGTCTATCTAAAAAACCTGATAGAACTTGGCATTGTTGAGCGCGAATTTTCTGTTGATACCGGGACGAAAGAAAAGGCAAATACAAATCGGGGAACTTACCGTTTAACTGATAGTTTTTTCCGTTTCTGGTATGCTTTTGGTTTTGCGAATCTGTCACAGCTTGAAGATGGGGATGTGGACGGTGTTTATGAATATCTCGTAGAGCCCGCATTACACGAGTTTGCTTCCTTATCGTTTGAAGATGTTTGCAAAGAATTTGTGCGTGAACTGCAAAGGAAAAACGCCTTGCCATTTCGTTATATCAAAATGGGGCGTTGGACAGGGAAAACGACTGTTCGTGATAAAAATATGGAAAGCGGATTGAGAATAGCAGAAACAGAGATCGACTTACTGGGCATCGGAAGGGATGCAAAAGAATATTTAGTGGGAGAATGTAAATTCAAACACAGCCCATTTAATTACTCTGAATATCTCGACACCTTAGCAAAATTAACTCCACAAAAAGCAAAAGCAACATTCTATTACGCCTTATTTTCTGAATCTGGTTTTGATAAGAAAATCCAAATAGAAGCCGAAAACTCAGATACTGTCTATCTCTACGATCTTAAAACGATTGTGAACTATAATCGATAGCGATTCTGTAATAAAAATACGGGAAATACACCCAGGATAAATCACACTTATAGCTTAATAAATGACACCTTTCGGTGTAGTAATATAACATTTTTACAGAGTTTTGATGGGTTGTTACCGTCTGTCGGCTCATACATGGGCAAGAATACCGATGCATATACGTTTTTTTGTTTTTTCAGGCTTTTGTCCGCCCATAAAAAATGCCTCCTTCTGTGGTCACATAATAGTGAATTATAACACAAAAGGAGGCGATAGTCGAGATGCCGCCGGAAGGATCACAATTCATTGATCGTTGCTGTAATGGGCATATTACAGATGCGCTTTGCCGGAAGAAACGGTGCAAGAAATGAAACGATCACAAGCAGCGCCAGTATTCCTGCAACGGATGCTGAAGGAAGCTGCCATTGGGTTCCCCAATAATCTGTAATCATCTGAGTATAAAAAAAATAATGCAGGGGCAGACCCAGACCGCAGCCTGCAAAAAGTCCGAATATTGTGTAGGTAGCTGTTTCCATACTGATCATCTTCTTTATCTGTAAATCATCCATTCCCACCGCGCGCATGGCTCCGTATTGTTTTGTTCTTGCAGATACACTCATGGAAATACTGTTTACAGTGTGAATAACAGTAATCAGTGTGATCACTGCCAGGAATCCATAAACAAATAAACAGAACATAAAATACGTGTTTTGCGTGTCCTTATTCTGCGCCATCCTGTCATAAAAATCATAATGTCCGTCTGACAGTGCGTGAAGCTCATTCACATTCTGTTCTGAGGCTTTTGAGGAAAGCTGCACATCAAGAACAGCATAGGCATCTTCACCTGTAATATCCGTAAACATTCTCTCCGAACAGATAACAATTGGCTGATCCGTTGTATCAAAGGGACTGTCTTCCAGAACTCCGGCTACTGTAAGCTCTGTCTGCTCCAGCCGGATGGTGTCTCCAACCTTCAGAGAGTTGCTTTTATCATAGACTGTCAGTACGCCGTTTCCCTCAGCAACATCCGATATATCACCTGCGATCAGGTCTTCTGCCGCCCATCGGAACTGATCTTCTTCATATGAGATCAAATCAATCTGTCCTGATTTCCCTTCATATTCTGCCGGAAGGCTTTGATACATCCTGCCAAATGCCCTCTCTACATAAGGTCTGCTTTCCACCTCTCCGGCAAAGCTTTTGTCAATCTCGCACGAATTATCAGAACTAATGTAAAAAACGTCCGGCGCCCAGGCTCTTAAGGGGGTAAGGGCCATATTCACCCATTGTACAAGAACAGAAAAGCTTAAAATCATAATGATACTAAGCGCAAAGGATCCGGTCATAAGCAGCAGATTTTTTCGGGAGGATACCGCATGATGAATCCCCAGGGCCGTCTCAATTTTCAGGAAATTCTTCCTGACCGGCCGGGACGTACTTCCGTTTTCATAAAAATTTCCGGTAACAGCCGCAACCGGAGAAACACCTGCAGCCCGCCTTGCAGGAGAAATGGAAGATAAAAATACTGTCAAAACTCCAACAATGATTCCGCTGATGATTCCCACACCGCTGATTTCAAACAGAGGAATCTGTACAAACTCAGTTCCTGCGCCAAACCGCAGCAGCGCGCAAAGTATCCAAGTGCCTGCAATGCCTGCTGCCACACCAACCGGAACTGCTGTTTTACACCAGTAAAGAGCTTCCAGTCTGACTATGTGCATAACCTGGGTCCTACTCGCCCCAATACAGCGGAGCATTCCAAAAAACTGTGTTCTCTCTGCGGTTCTGCTGTTCAGACTTCCCGCGATCATAAAGACTCCTGCTGCCAGAACCAGAACAAACAGGATGACTGCTATAAGATAATTCCCCATAATATAAGAATCGCTGCTGGATCCTGTTATTCCCAGCAAAGCCGTATTTTCCGATAATATTTCATCAGTAAATCCATAGGTCTGCCGCAGCTCTGAAATCGCCCTGCGAATATTAATATTTTCATTAAAGCGTACAAAACATACCGGCTCAAGCCTGCTTCCTTCTGCTTTTGCCAGACTCTGAAAGGAATCCCAGCTCAGAAAAGTCCCCACCACATCGGCATCTGTAGTAATGGTAACATCTCCTCCAAAACCGGAAATCCTATAGTCAAAATCCCCGGCCGGTGTATGCATGGTAATCACATCTCCGATATTTACAGAAAGTAACTCTTTCGCTCCATTGGAAAGCATAATTTCATTCTCTTTTGCAGGATACTGTCCCTCCATCACATCATCATAGATTTCCGTGAGAATCGAATGATCGCCGCCTGCAATAACGCATGTTTTTCCCTGAATCGTATAGTCATCAGACAAATCAACATTCAGTGCGTCATAATGAGAGACAGCTGCAACATCTGTCCTCTGTGCAATCTGATCAATCTGCTTCTCAGTCGGCTCCTTCAGCATAATATGCCAGCTGCCATGCTCTTCTGTCACGCGCTTTTTTTCCATACGGATTCCCATATCTGCCATACTGAAAATCGCGGTAACCAGCAGTACCGAAATAATAATACACAGCATCGTCATGCGGTTCTGTCTCCTGCGCACCTTTGCAGAAATCGGAATAAGGCTTAAATAGCTTTTCATTGACAGCACCTCCCGAAATCAGTCAGCACTCCGTCCGACACCTGAAGCACCCGGTCTGCGGTCTGGGCGATGCTGCGATTGTGGGTGATCATAATAATAGTCTGCTCATATTTTTTTGACGCCTCTTTTAACAGAGCGATCACCTCGCTGCTGTTCTGAGTATCCAGATTTCCTGTTGGCTCGTCTGCAAGGATCAAAGCCGGACGGGTAATCAGCGCGCGTCCAATGGCCACTCTCTGCTGCTGGCCGCCGGAAAGCTGGCTTGGCAGATAATTCCGGCGATCTTTTAAATTCAGTACAGTCAGAAGCTCTTCCAGATATTTTCTGTCCGGCTTCTGATAATCCAACAGCATTGGGAAAATCATGTTCTGTTCCACTGTCAGCTCCGGGATCAGGTTAAACGCCTGAAAGATAAAGCCGATATTCCTGCGCCGGAATACGGTCAGCTTCCGGTCATTCATGGAAAAAATATCCTTGCCGTCGATCAGCACCTTTCCCGAAGTAGGAATGTCCAAAGCACCGATCATATTCAAAAGGGTACTTTTTCCGGAACCGGATTCTCCCACAACCGCCACATATTCACCCCTTGGAACAGAAAAGCTGACGTCTTTCAGCGCCTTTACAGAAGTTTCTCCGCTGCCATAGGTCTTACAGATATTTCTGACCTCTAATAAATTCATTATGCAACACCTCTTTCTCAATAACTTTGCTCTGCAGACAGATAATGTTCTTTTTTGTCTGCAATACAGAGGATAACACTGAAACATTACAGTCAGCCTACAGCCAGCCTACAATTTTGTAGGAATTAAAAAATTCATGGTAAAGACCGTACCCCTTCCCGGCTCACTGTCCACCTCAATACTGCCGTCATGTGCCTCAATGATCGCTTTTGCAAGGGGAAGTCCAAGACCGATCCCCTGTCTGTCCTTAGAAAAACGGCTGCGATAAAACCGTTTGAAAATATGGTGCAGGTCCTCCGGGTGAATGCCGCATCCATTGTCTTTTACCACAATTTGAACGACAGAAGGCAAGGCTCTCCATTCGATATGAATCTTATCTCCTTTTTCTGTATGATCCAGAGCATTTTTTACAATGTTGCCGATTGCTTCGGACAGCCAGTCACGATCGCAGAAAAGAATCACCTTATCTGAGCCGGACAGAAGGATTTCTTTCTGCTCCTGTCTGGCCCTGTATGCAAAATGCAGCTCAATGTCCCCCATCATATCCGCCACATTTTCCGTTTCCTTTTCAATCATAATGGAACCGGCATCCAGTTTTGTGATTTTAAGCAGATTCTGCACCAGTGTTTCGATGCGGTCAAGCTCCTGTTCTGATAAATCTGCAAACTCTTTTACCAGAGACGGATCCACATCCTCATCCTGAAGCAGCCCGTTATAGATATTCAGGGCTGCCAGCGGTGTTTTCAGCTGATGAGAAATATCCGAAATTGTATTTTTCAGAAATTCCTTTTCCCGAAGCCGGTTATCTGCATGTGCATTTAAGACCGCTGCCAGAGAATTGACCGCGTGAAACAGCCGGTACAGTTCCCCCTCGTCATCACACTCAATACGCGCATTGCGATTGCCGTCAAGATACCCGTTGATCTGTGACACTGCCTGTTCCATAAGCTGATCCTGTTTCCGGAAACAGGAATAACACGCTGACAGTATCAATCCTCCTGCCAATGCAAAAACAAGTAACAGGAACAAAGAAATCCTCTGGAAGTACCGATATAAGAATCCCTGGGTCAGCAAAAGGGCTGCCATCCAGATAAATGATAATGCAAGAAACAATTTTCTGATCTCTTTATTTACAAATATTTTCATAAAGCTCCTCACCCTGTCACATTCCATTTGTACCCCATTCCCCGGACTGTCAGAAGCATCTGCGGATCTCCGGGATTATCCTCAATCTTCATACGAAGCCGTCTCATATATACAGTAAGGGTACTGCTGTCAATGTAATTTCCATCGCAGTCCCACAGCTGGCCCAAAATTTTTTCCTTGGTAAGTACCATATTGGGATTTCTCATAAACAGGCACAGAAGCTTGTATTCCGCAGCAGTCAGTTCCAGCAGTTCCCCGTTTTTAAAGACCTGCCCCTGCAGTAAAAGTACTTTTATTCCATTTGATTCCAGCTGCGTATCTGATGAGCTGAAATCTTTTGCCCGGCGGAGCAGCGCATTTACTCTGGAAACTAACACTCCCAGCTTAAACGGTTTTGTAATATAATCGTCTCCGCCAATATCCAATCCCATGATAATGTCCATTTCCTCATCAGCCGCTGTCAAAAAAATAATAGGCACTTTGGAAACCTGCCGCACTTTTTTGCAAAATTCAAATCCCGTGCCGTCCGGCAGCGATACGTCCAGTACCAGAAGATCATATTTTCCATCCGCCCACAGACTGTCTGCTTCTTTGAGCGTTCTGGCTACGGCCAGTTCAAAGCCCTGTTTCCTGAATGCAAAAGAAAGCCCGTTAATCAGGCTCAGATCATCTTCTAAAAGCAATATTCTGCTCATGTTTTTCTCCTTTTCCTGTTTCATCTGTTCCGTTTTTCTGAAACTGATCGCTTTTCCCGGAACTGCGAAATATTTCCACTGAAATTTCTTCCATGTTTACTCCCGGAAATACAGCGGTCTGAGGTTTCTCACCACATTTTCGCTGACGCGGACCACTGCATCCAGATCCTCATCCCTGTGGTTCAGATATGCGTGAAAGCATCCCTGTATACAAAAAGATAAAAGGATATTCCGCTCTGTATCATGCTGATATTCCGGATATCTCTGCCAGATCAGCTTTTTCAGCTCCATTTCCAGACAGTCGCCCAGCCGCGCTTTTTCTTTCCCGGAAAACAGAATACCAATCAGGGAATTACTGGACAAAAGAGCCATGTAAAGATTTCTGGTAAAAATCTCAGGCTCCCGGAAAGGATCCTGCTGCTGCGCGGAAATATTTTTTACTACAGCGGTAATGGTTTCTGCCTCCATCAGCTCTGACAGGGCAAAAATATCCTCGTAATGGCTGTAAAATGTAGATTTATTGATACATGCAAGAGCGCACAGTTCCTTAACTGTGATCTTTTCCAGAGGCTTTTTTGCCCTCAGCTCCAGAAATGTATTTTTAATGGCTTTTTCTGTTTTTTCTATTCTGATATCCATACTCTCCCTCGTTTTCCGTTTTTTCCAAATGTCCCAGCCTGTCCTCTTTTCATAGCTGCCTTTCGTATATTACGCGACATTTTTGTCAAAAGGTTGCTTATCCGTCTTACAGAATGTTTTGTTGGTGGACATTCTCTGTACTGTTTTTTATATTATAGTCAAAAGCACAACTGATGTCTATTATCTATAAGGAGAAGAGCATGGATTTTTATGGATTCTATACAGGAAAAATTTTTGATGCCTATGACTATCTGGGCGCTCATATAAACAACGGAACAACCATATTCCGCACCTTTGCGCCTGCCGCTTCCCGAATCACTGTATTCGGAGATTTTAACCACTGGCAGGAATGGGACATGCACAAGGTTTCTGACGGCAATTTCTGGGAGCTTTCTGTTCCGGGAACAAAGGAAGGAATGATGTATAAATACTGTATTTATGACAGATCCGGAAACCGGGTGGAGCACTGCGATCCCTATGGCTTTGGAATGGAGCTGCGTCCAGGCTCAGCCTCTGTTATAAGGAACCAGCAGGGCTATTCTTTCCACGATGAAGAATGGATGGCAGCCCGCACGGACTGCCGCCAGAAGCCGCTGAATATTTATGAACTGCATTTCGGTTCTTTTAAAAAGCCATCCGAAAAAGCAGATTCCTGGTATACCTATGAAGAAATGGCAAAAATCCTGATTCCCTATGTAAAAAACAACGGCTACAATTATCTGGAGATCATGCCTCTGAACGAATATCCCTGCGATGAATCCTGGGGTTATCAGGCCACAGGCTTTTTCAGCCCCACTTCCAGATACGGCACTGCGGATCAGCTGAAATATTTTGTTGACTGCTGTCATCAGAATGGCATTGGCGTGATCATGGACTTTGTACCGGTACATTTTGCACTGGACAGCTATGGTCTGGCTCAGTATGACGGGACAGCTCTGTACGAGTATCCTCATTCTGCCGTAGGTGTCAGCGAATGGGGAAGCTGCAACTTTATGCATTCCCGTGGAGAAGTACGGAGCTTCCTGCAGTCTTCTGCAAACTACTGGATAAAAGAATTTCATATAGACGGGCTTCGTATGGATGCCATCAGCAGGGCCATTTACTGGCAGGGGGATCCGGCCAGGGGTGTAAACGGAAATGCAGTGGAATTCCTCCAGTACATGAACAAAGGACTGAAAGAAATGCACCCCTCTGTGATTCTGGCTGCCGAAGATTCCACAGCCTTTCCGAAGGTTACAGACCCGGTTTCCCAGGGCGGTCTGGGCTTTGACTATAAATGGGATATGGGATGGATGAACGACACCCTTGACTATTTTCGCACTGGACCGGAATATCGAAGCAGTAATTACCATAAACTGACGTTTTCCATGATGTATTACTATGATGCAAGATTCCTTCTCCCTCTTTCTCATGATGAGGTAGTGCATGGAAAAGCTACGATTCTCCAGAAAATGAACGGAGATTACGACAACAAATTCCCTCAGGCAAGAGCGCTTTATATGTACATGTATGCCCACCCGGGCAAAAAGCTCAACTTTATGGGAAATGAATTTGGACAGCTGAGAGAATGGGATGAAAAACGGGAACAGGACTGGATGCTTCTGGATTATCCCATTCACAGTGGATTCGCCCGTTTTATGAAAGATCTCAATGAAATCTACCTGACCCATTCTGCCCTCTGGGAAAAAGATTACCAGGCAGACGGTTTCCGGTGGATTGACTGCCACCAGGAACAGACCTGCGTCTATGTATTGGAACGGAGCAGCAAAAAAGAACACCTTACTGCAGTCTTTAACTTTTCTGACCGGTCTCAGACCTATGAACTGAAACTTCCCGGCTGTCAGAAGATCAAAGAGCTTCTTAACAGTGATCTGGAGGCATACGGAGGCAGCCTGAAGCGCCGCCGCCCTGCCCGGAAAATTACAGCCGGCAGATATCAGGCTGAACTGCCTGCTTTTTCCGCAGTGTACTATATTGCTGAATAACATACTGTCAAAATTTCGGTTCCGCAGACAATCAGAAACCTGTTCCTCACAAAGCATAAAAATATCGTGGCTTTAACTTTTTTCCTGACTGCAAAATAAAAACTGCCAGACAAACCTCCAGCAGGTTATCACTTCCTGCTGAAAGCTGTCTGGCAGTTTTCTGTTCTTGTTATTCTATTTTCCTGAAATACCTGCTACTGTAAAGTATATCATGAGCAAAATAATTTCACTCAGGCTTCCTCTTCTCCCGGAGCTGTATCATCCCCGGATGTATCTCCGTCAGTTTCCACACTTCCCTCAGCGCTTCCCGCATCGCCTTCCACAGAAACCACACTGTTTGCAGGCTGTGCTTCATTATAGGAAATTGTGATCCTGTCTCCTACATCATACTTCACAATTCCAAGGAAATCTGTAATGGGCACATCAAAGATCAAATCCTCATGATCCTCCAGAACAATATAATAATGGGTGTTTCCGTCTATTACACCCTGAGCCATTCTTCTGATCTCTCCGGTGATTTTTTTCGTATCTTCTCCGGCCACGGCTGCGCCGCTGCCTTTGATCATTTTCAGATACTTCTTTTCACACTCCTGAACCGTATCTCCAATGGCAACATTCTGATATTTCTGAATGTTCAGCATAGCGTATTTTTTCACCAGACCTGCATTGTCCTTCAGAGCAATAAAGTAAGTCGGCTCATCCGCAATATTCAGGAGCAGCGGGAAGGTTGCCTTATAGCCAAGGTTCTGGACCTGTCCCTCTGCAGATGCCATGGCAGAATACTCCTCTGCTCCCGGGATCTCGTAATACTTTGTTTCCTTTGTTCTCTGGTTCATCATTACAAAGCCTACATTGGAGCGGTCGCCGCTGACCGAGGTAACGCCGGTATACACCCACACGTCGTCATTCAGCGCCAGATAATTGTATCCTTCTGTTGTTTTCAGACAGCCTTTCTGTCCCAGAACACTGTTTAAAAATCCATGGATCAGAGTTCCGTGATAGTCATAAAGCTGTACAAGCAAATCCGCCGGATAAACGCGGTCTACCCAGGTAGGACAGTCCTCAACCTTATAGTCCACACACTCTCCTGTAACAGCATTACAGAGAACTACCCTTCCAATGGTCTGCCCGCCAAAAAGTCCGATATTAAACTTTTTCACCGGACACACCCAGTAAGGAGTGCCTTCTTCATCAATCTCAAAGCTGAGCTGATCAAAAATGTAAGTAGGATACTTAAATCTCAGGTGTCTGTAAATATTCCGGTTAAAATATTCTGCCTCTGAGTATTTGATTCCCTCATCCAGCTTTACAAGCTCTGTATTCTGAGTTGCCATATCAATAGTAATATAAGCCGGAATTCCATCGCTCGTATTAGTCAGCCATTTGATGGGGCTTGCGTATACCAGAGGAGTCACACGAACCGGACGTCCCTGATAATTAATCTGAGAATAAAGGTCACTGACTTCAAACTGAGAAACCATGTCCACCATACTTCCCATTTTACGGTTTCCCAGAAGCGCTGCAGATTCCTTGTCCAGAAGCGGAATCTGATCGTAGCTGATCTGTTCAATATCCTCTGCAAAATTTCCGGTTTCCGGAACCATCAGATTCCGGTATTTTTTTGCATTGACAATAGGTGAAGACAAGATACTGCCTGCAAAATAAACAAGCACCAGAACCACTACCAGCCCTATGCCCAGCTTCAGGATTTTTGAACTTTTTACTTCTTCCCTTGAATGGATGCCCTTTCTGCCTCCATAAAACAGCAGTCCCAGCACTACCAGCGCGATCAGAAACATCCAGAATCCACTGGAATGAATGTTTACAGCAGGAATTGCCACATAGTAGTACACAGCAGCTATGACAATTACCGCAAGCACTGCCAGGAGCTTTCCTTTTTTGCCGGAACCTGCTCTTCTTTTCCTGTACATATATTTCCTCCTTGTCTCATCGGAATCTGTTCTGATTTTACCTTTAACTTCACCAGACAGCTTTCCGATTTTCAGGATATTGTATCACCTTTTTCCGGAAAAGTCATTGGGATTTCTGTAATAAAGAAAATCCTTATGTAATCTTTATACTCCTTTACAGTACCTTCGTTGTCCATTTACTCATATCCCACACCTCATTTACCACATCCTGATAAAATTCCGGCTCATGGCAGATCAGCAAAAGGCTTCCTCTGTACTCTCTCAGGGCTTTTTTCAGCTCGTCCTTGGCATCCACATCCAGATGATTGGTAGGCTCGTCCAGAACAAGAATATTGGTATCACGGTTCACCAGCTTACACAGACGTACCTTTGCCTGCTCGCCGCCGCTTAAAACACGCACCTGACTTTCAATGTGCTTGGTTGTCAGACCACATTTTGCAAGGGCGGAACGGATCTCATACTGACTATAAGAAGGAAATTCCTGCCACAGCTCTTCGATACAGGTATTTTTATTGTCTCCCTTTACCTCCTGCTCGAAATACCCGATCTGAAGGTTTTCCCCCTGGTCGCAGGTACCGGAAAGAGCCGGGATCAGACCCAGCATACTTTTCAGAAGAGTGGTTTTTCCAATACCGTTTGTTCCAACCAGAGCAATCTTCTGACCTCTCTCCATAAAGAAATTCAACGGTTTTGACAGAGGTTCATCATATCCGATAACCAGATCGTGTGTCTCAAACAGCATTTTTCCCGGAGTCCGTCCATACCGGAATTTAAACTCCGGCTTCGGCTTTTCTGCTGCCAGCTCGATCACATCCATTTTGTCCAGCTTTTTCTGACGGGACATTGCCATATTTCTGGTGGATACACGGGCCTTGTTCCTTGCCACAAAATCCTTCAGCTCACTGATCTCCTGCTGCTGACGGCGATAAGCTGCCTCCAGCTGGGCTTTTTTCACCGCATAGACCTCCTGAAAATGATCGTAATCGCCCACATAACGGTTCAACTCCTGATTTTCCATATGATAAATAAGATTCACCACTTCATTTAAAAAGGGAATATCATGGGAAATCAGAATAAACGCATTCTCATAATCCAGAAGATATCGTTTCAGCCATGCAATATGCTCTTCATCCAGATAGTTGGTAGGCTCGTCCAGAAGAAGGATATCCGGTTTTTCCAGAAGAAGCTTAGCCAGAAGAATCTTCGTTCTCTGTCCGCCGCTTAGATCAGTTACATCACGCTCCAGCCCCAGATCCAGAAGTCCCAGCGCTCTTGCAACCTCTTCCACCTTGGCGTCGATCACATAAAAGTCATGAAGAATCAGCTCATCCTGAATATTCCCCAGCTCCTCCATCAGTGCATCCATTTCCTCCGGATCCGCACTTCCCAGCATGTCGCAGATTTCGTTCATGCGCTGCTCCTTCTGAAGAAGAGGATCAAACGCTGATTTCAGCACGTCACGGATGGTCATTCCTTTTTCCAGGACCGCATGCTGATCCAGATAACCTGCATGGACATTTTTCGCCCATTCCACCTTGCCCTCATCCGGCATCAGCTTTCCTGTCACAATATTCATAAAAGTGGACTTTCCTTCTCCGTTGGCTCCGATCAGTCCAATATGTTCTCCCTTCAGCAGACGGAAGGACACATCAGTAAAAATAGCACGATCGCCAAATCCATGTGACAGATGTTCTACGTTCAAAATACTCATAAAATACCCCCTGATGATTTCTGTTATGTTCTATACAGGATCCCTGTCCTGTACTGTATCAGCATCTTTCTCCGTTTTTACAGAGTTTCGTCTGCTATTATATTATTTCTCATAACAAAAATCAATCAGAGGGTTGTTATAAAATATGAAATTTTGCCGTTACTGTTCACATGGCTCTATCCCGCGAGGTGTTTTGGCATGTATATGCCAAAATCCCGAGACATACAAGCCAAAATTCCATTGCCGCAGGCAATCTGAAATGAATTTTGGCTCGTTTCTGTGAACGGAGTGAACAGTAACATTTTCCCTAAGCTGCAGCTATCACACCCAGGCCGCTGCCAAGCCTGCCGCCCTGCTTCAGATATTTCCTGGCATTTCTCTGAAGGCTGGTATTTTCCGGATATTTTTCCGGATCCTCCATCAGGCAGTCAAAGATCCTTTCTTCCCCTTCCCGGAACTGAAAGTCCACCGACTGGATCTCAAACATCTGCTGAAAGCGGAGAATATTAGATTTTTCATCCAAAAGCTCCTTTAATCCGGGGAAAAGCAGCCAGGAATGGCATACATACGGAATCTCTCCACCCCAGAATTTCCGTCCCATATCCAGAGATTCTCTGCAGGCTTCCGGATCCAGCGGCTGTCCCTCGGGGATATGTATACTGATCACTGGATCGCCTACTGCTGTCTTCCTGCCTTTATATTCAAATTCCCACAAAGATTCTGTTTTTTCAAACTGCAGTCTGCCCAGACGAAAAAGCGTCATTTCCACATGACGCCACAGCCATTCATATTCCTGAATCCCGTATTCCCCATATCTTCGGAAACATACCTGGCACCAGACAGCAATATCGGAGAAGGTGTCAAAAAACACCCTGTCTCCGATTCCTGCTCTCTGATACTTCTCATATGTTTCACATGCAAGTCTGCAGTAATAATAAAGAAATCTCTGTCTGTATCCGGCAAGAGATGCGATCTCCCGGAAAATTTCCTCTCTGTCTGTAAAAAACAGTTCACGGACATACTGATATCGGACTTCAGAGATCTCCTCATTCATTTTTTCCACAATACACACTGCGCCGGAAGGCAGACCGATCTCTGTGCAAAACCTTCTCAGATCCATATTACCGCTCCTCTGCTTCTTTTCGGAATTCCCTGAGATCTACGGTCTCTCCTGTCACTCTGGATCTTTCTGCCGCAAGAGCGATCAGATGGCTTTCCACAGACACGGAAGCTCCGGAGCGTACCTGGGTGCTGTCCTCTCTCAGATACCTTACAAAATCCTTCATCATATTTGTATCGCTTCCGCTGTGCCCTGTAGGTGGTGTATAAAGCCGGATGATTTCCTTTTCCCCTGTGGCAAAATCAGAAAGCTCTATCTCGCCAAGCTCCATATTTCCCCTGAGTTCTCCTTTGGTTCCCATAATATGGATCCTTCTGGCACAGTTTTCCGTAAAGGCGCTCATAGTCATATTGACCGTTACATGGTTTTCAAATTCCAGATTCACAACCTGATGATCCACCACATTATTGTCACAATGGAACACACAGCGTCCATAAGGACCTGTCCTTAACGCCTCAAGAACTGCTTTTCTGTCGGTATCCGCAGATACCGCATGGATGAATCCGTCCGCTTCTGCCTTTGGATGCTCAAAATAAAATTTCGGCGCATAAAAGGCACACTGATCCCTGTGAGGACATCCATCCAAACAATAAGCAGGCGCTCCTTCCGGTGCATTTTCTTCTTTGAAATATGTCAGATCTCCAAAAGAGCTGACCTTCGTACAGGAGCTTCCTGCCAGCCACAGAAGAATATCCATATCATGGCAGCATTTCTGCAGGATCATAGGACTTGTTTCATCACTGCGTCTCCAGTTTCCCCGCACAAAGCTGTGGGCATGGTGCCAGTAGCCAACCTCTTCGATATGCTGAATACTGATCAGTCTTCCAAGGCGGTTTTCCTCAATAAGATTTTTGATTCTGGAGAAAAAGGAAGAATACCGCAGAACATGACAGATCATCAGGATCCTTCCATATTTTTCTGCCATATTTCCCATCGTGACAATTTCCGAAGCATCCGGAGACATAGGTTTTTCACAGAGTACATGATATCCTTTTTCCAGAGCCTTTGTTACCGGTTCAAAATGCATGGTATCCTGTGTACAGACAAGGGCACAGTCTGCCATTTTTTCCTCTTCCAACAGTTCCCTATAATCCTGATAGCAGCGTTCCTCCGGTATCCCGTGAATCTCTGCCATCAGATTTCTTCTTTCTTCATCCGGTTCTGCTACTGCAACGATCTTCAGATCTTCCGGATGACTCTGAGCATAGGCGGCATACACCCAGCCACCCCGCAGACCTGCTCCGATCAAAACTGCCGTTATTACTTTCATGTTTTTTCCTCCTTTTTAACCTTTTACCGCACCACCGGAAAGAGCTTCCACAAAGAATTTACTGAACACACAGTACAGAATCACAGGCGGCAGGATAATAATCACCATCGCCGAAAACAGACCGTTGTAATTGGTACGGAAGGATGTGGTAAACGTGGACAAAAGCGCCGGAACCGTCAGCTTTTCTCTGTCAACGATCACCAGAGAAGCCCAGTAATACTCATTCCAGTTATTCAGAAACGCCAGAACTCCCGCAGTCATGATTCCGGGTCTTGCAATAGGAAAGATCACCTTCCACCAAGTCATGGCATAGCCGCAGCCGTCGATCCTAGCTGCCTCCTCAAGCTCATGGGGTATGTTTGCATAATAATTTTTGATGACAAAAAAGCTGACTGCCAGCCCGCTGCATGCATAAATAAAGATCAGAGCTCCTCTGGTATTATAAATATGCATTTTATTTACCAGATTATAAACCGGATAGGTAAGGGCTGTAGCAGGAATGAACATGGTGGAATACAGCATCAGGTTTACCAGCTTTTTCCCTTTAAATTCCATTCTTGCCACTACATAGGCGGACATAGAGATCATCAGGATACTGATGACTACAGACACACCGGCAATAATCATACTGTTTCCAAAATATCTCATAACATGGAGATCACGGAAGGTCGAAATATATCCGTCCAGACAGATGGAATCCGGAAGCTGGAACCCGGGTCTTGCCAGAGGATCTTTTTTCAGACTGGAGATGAACAGCCATACCAGAGGCATCAGAGCCACCAGAACTGCCCATACCAGACAGATATAGGTAAAAATCTTTGTTCCCCGGGACATGGTACGGATCTGTGTTTGAGATTTTGTTTTTCTGCTCATGACTGACCTCCGTTTCTTCGGATTCTTTTTCCTTTAAAAAGCTGGCTGTATAAAAGATTTACAAACACAATGATCAGCATACCTGCAAGGATCTGAATCACAGCCACGGCATTTGCACGGCCAAACTGTGTTCTTGTGCTTGTAATGGCAAGCTCACGGATCACATAGCTGATACTGTAGGTTCCTGCTGCTCCCTTTGTCAGGAAATAAACTTCATTATAGAGCAGGAAGCCTGCGGTTGCCGAAAGGATCGATACGGTACGAAGAGTATCCTTAATCATAGGGATGGTGATATACCAGTCCTGTTTCAGACCGCTGGCTCCGTCCAGCATAGCTGCCTCTCTTACATCTTCCGGTACTGCCATAATATTTCCCAGGATCATCAGTGTAGTGGTTCCTGTAAAAAAGATATAGGCACAGGTCATGGCGATAAATGCCGGTCCCTTGAGAAGAAGTATATTTTCGGAAAAATTCTGTTTAAATAAACGGATCACCGGATTCACTACTCCGTATAACGGACTGTACAACTGCAGAAAGATCATACCCATGGCTGCAGATGAAATCATGCTGGGGATGATATATACATTTCTTGCAAATTTTACCCCCTTTACTTTACGGGAAAATGCAAGAGCGATCAAAGCAGAAACAGGTATCTGCACAAACACTCCCAGAAGCGCCCATATAGTAGAATTCCGAAGAGCTTCCCAGAAATACGGATACAGCTCAAAAATATATTTGTAGTTATTCCACATGTCCGCAAATCCAAAAAACTCCGGGCTGGTAATATTGGTATAATCCCATTTGCAGAAAGAGGTCACAAAGACTGTTACAATAGGATAAAGATAAAATAATACAAATGCAATTACTGTGGGAGCAAGAAAGGCCAGGATAAAGCCTTTTCTCTTCCAGCTCATATTCCTTGTTTTCATAATCGGTTTCCTCCACTTTTTATGATGATAAAAAGGAGACGGCCGAAGCCGCCTCCTACTACCGCCTTTATGCAACAAGGGCTGTCAGCTCCTGCTTTAACTGCTCAAAACGTGCGTCAATATCGGTCCCTTCAACTGCTGATTCCATCAGTGCATTGATGATAGCGCTTCCTACGTCAGACCCCCATACATAGTTCAGATCAGTCACTACAGTTTCTGCAGAATTTACCTGTGTACATGCTTCTGCAAGTTTCTGAGTGATCGGATCACCGCTTTCTTCTGCAAGTGCTTTCAGGTCAAGTGTTGTATTACATGGATTTGCCTGTACGCCGGTAAAGATCTTTGCCTGTACTTCAGGGCTTACCATATATGCCAGGAATTCCAGCGCCAGTTCTGTTTCTGCCTCACTTAAATTAGCGGAAATGGAATGACCGGATCCGGCTGTTACAACGGAAACATTGCCCGGGAATATCTGAGATTCAATCTTATCTGCAAGACCGGCATCAATTCCACTGGCATTCCATACGCCGTTAAAGAGGACTGCTGCTTTTCCGTTTTTATTAAAGTCATCCATAAGATTTCCAACGTCCTCTGTAGTATGATCGGATCCGTTTGCCTGGTCAAGTTTCGCTGCTGTCTTGAAAGCTTCTGCAAACGCTTCAGATTCAATCCCTTCCGGTGTCAGTTCGCCTTCCAGAAGCGCTCTTCCCTCTTCTGTAGATGCAAGAACTGCATTAATGATATAACGGGAGCCCTGTCCTGCGGCATATCCATAGATATCTCCGCCCAGCTCATGAACCTTATCCATGGCTGCTCCAAAGCTTTCCCAGTCCTTAAAAGCCTCTTCTGCGGTAATTCCCGCCTGCTCAAATACCTCTGTGTTATACCAGAGTCCGCGGCTTTCCAGCTGGTCATGAACGGTATAAATATGACCGTCCACATCATTCTGTGTATAGTTCAGACCTACTGCATCCTGAAGATTGTTTTCATCAATATATGGTTTCAGGTCAAGAACAAGCCCCTGGCTGATGGCTGCCAGTGAAAGAGGAAGTCCGCAGTCTACCATATCCGGGAAGTTTCCGCCTGCTACCTCAGCACTGACGATCTCATCTCTGTTCTCTACAGCGATCGGCTCAAACTTTACTTCTCCGTCTGCATGAGTTTTTGCAAACTCGTCATAAATATCTCTCATTACCTTTGCTGCCGGCCACTCGCTCTCATCATGGTAGTATCCGTGATAAAACTCCAGAGTGTCTTCTTCTCCCGCAAATGCAGTCACAGTAGATCCCATAACCGCTGCCATTGTCATTGCTCCTGCAAGAAGAATACTGATGGTTCTTTTTTTCATTTCTTTTCCCTCCATAATATGAAATAGTTTTCGTTTTCCGTCTTGTGCATTTCTGCTTAACTTGTATTTATTTTATTTCATTTTATGGTTGTTTTGAATGAAAGATATTGACTGCAATCCGGTATTATTTTTACTTTTTTACAAAAACATGGATTATTTTTACTTCAGAGAACGAATAAAATCCTCATCAGAAAGCTCTCCTTTCAGAACCTCATCGATTCCTTCCATAAAGCTGTCTCTGGCCCTGGTGCTCCACAGGTTGTCGGGAACCTGTATCCTGATTCCGGCTTCCTTTACCGTATCTGCCGCCTGTACAAAGCGCTCCATTTTCTTTTGATATTTCCGGATATCTATATGAGGATTCGCAGGAACCTGCTCTGTTTCTTTCAAAATCCGTTCCTGTACCGGCTGACTGAGCATGTATTTCACAAACCGGACGCTTGCCTCCTGCTTTTTTTCATCTCCCGTTTTTCCAAGGATATATCCAAGACATGCCGACTCGCATGATATTTTTTCTCCTTCCCCGGAAGGGATCAGCGCATAGGCAGCGTCTATCTGATCTGAGATCATAGGCGCGCCCCAGATTCCGTTAATGTACATAGCTGTTTTTCCGTCATTAAACGCATCTGTTTCATCCCGATAGCTGTAATCTCCATTTGCCCTGGAATACCGATAGATTTTCCGCAGGGTATCAAGAGCTTCCTTCACAGCCTTTTCCTCCAGATAAAGCCGATGGTTCTGAGCCACACTTCCATTTGTAAAATCCTGGGCCGCAAGAATATGATCCATAAAATAAAGGTATGCCTCTGACGACATCTGAAGACATTCTACACCGTTCTGTTCTGCTTTCGCCCAACTATCGATCTGATCGCATGCCTTAAGAAATTCCTCCCAGGTATCCGGAAGTTCCTCTACCCCAGCTGCCTGAAAAATCTCTCGGTCATACCAGTAGCCTCCGCTTAAAAGAAGCACATCCGATATGGTAAAAAGCTGTTCTTCTCCCGTAGTCCAGAAATCAATATTTACAGGAGCAAGATTCCCTGCAAATTCCCGATCTTCTCTGATATATGGCATCAGATCGAGGGCAAGATCATTTTCCGTCATAAACTGATATACCGTATCTTTACCGGATCCTCCCAGAAATACCAGATCCGGGATTTCTCCTACCACAAGCATATCCTCAACCTTACGGACCATTTCGCTTCCGGAGGGCATGGAAAGCTGGTTCAGCTTTACATCAGGATTTTCCTTTTCAAAATCCTGATAAATATCCCGCATGACCACATGATCCTCTTCGGTAGTCCCCCATCCGTGGATCAGAGTGATCTCTACCGGTTCCGGCGCTTTTTCTCCACATCCTGCCAGAAAAACGACAGAAAGAAACGCCAGCCCTGAAATTCTCAGAAGCTTTTTCTTACTCTTCATTTACGCCCCTCTTCCCACTTTGATACTCCTTGGGGGAAACCCCCGTGTATCTTTTAAAGATCCTGGAAAAATATCCGGTATCGTCAAACCCTACCGACTGAGAGATTTCATAAATCTTTCTGTCCGTAGTTTCCATATATACCTTGGCTTTTTCGATTCTTTTTTTCAGGATCACATCAAAAAGATTCTGCCCGCTTTCTTTTTTATAAAGCCTGCTTAAATAACTGCTGTTTGCATGAAGCTCTTCTGCCATATCGTTAAGGGTGATCTTTTTGCTGTAATTCTTTTCAATGTATTCCTGAACCTGGTCATAAAGACTTTCTGCCACTTTTTTCTCCGGCAGTTTTACCAGCTCCTCCTCCAGTTCTTTTTTCTGTTTCTGCAGCTTCCGGGTTACCTTTTCCACTGCAGGAGGAAGCTCTTCCAGAACGGAAAGCTTCAGTACATAATCCGCTACATCATACCGGATGGCTGTTCTTGCATATTCAAAGTCTGTATAGGCGCTCAGGATAATTGTCTGGGTTTCCGGGTACTTTTCATAAAGCTGTCTGCATACCTCCAGCCCGTCGATCTCCGGCATACGGATGTCCGTGATCACAATATCCGGGTGTTCTTCTTCCACACACTGAAGAAGCTCTCTGCCGTTGTTTACCACACGGATCAGTTCACAGCCCATTTTTTCCCAGTTCATCAGTTTTTTCAGAGCGGTTCTGAGATATGCCTCATCATCAGCTGCTGCTACTTTCCACATATACGCTTCCCCTTTCTGCAGGCAGAATGATCTCTGCCCTTGTTCCTACATTCTTTTCTCCTGTGATATTCATACAATATCTGTCATGATAAAGGATCTCAAGGAGTCGTTTCATATTGGCAAGACCTGTATGGGTATGCTCCGTTTCTTCTTCCAGATCGATTTCCAGGTCTTCTGCGCGTTCCTCATATCCTACTCCATTGTCTTCCACTACAATATGGAGCATGTCATCCTGCTCAAAAAGACGGATCCGAACCATACCCCCGCCACTTTTTGGCTCGATCCCGTGGGACACTGCATTTTCCACCAGGTTTTCAATAAGAAGCCTTGGAATCCTGAAATTCTTCACATCCTCGCTTCCATATTCGATCTCATAGGTAAGCTGGTCTTCAAACCGGCTTTTCTGAAGATAAAGATAAAAATCCACCAGTTCCATTTCCTGAGATACCGGAATACGGATTTCCTTTTCCCGGAATATTTTGCCCCGCATCAGTCCGGAAAATGCCTGAAGTCCTCTGTACAGCTCCTCATCTCCGGCAAGTCTGGCACGGATGCTGAACATGGCAAGGATATTAAACTGGAAATGAGGATTGATCTGTGCCTGCAGATACTTGGTCTGCGACCGGGCTGCAAGAAGCTGTTTCTCATAGACCTGCTCGATGAGATACTGGATCCTTTCTGCCATTTCATTAAAGATCACACTGATCTCATGGATCTCGGAAATAGAAGAATCCTCCATACGAACATCCAGATCCTTTTTTCCAAATGCCTCCAGATTATCTGCCAGCGTCTTTAATGGTCTGGTAAACCGAAAACTGATTCCCAGCATCATGGCTCCAATAAATATAAGAGCCAGAAAGACCACTGCAAAAAAAGTAACCATAGTAGGTTTCAGGATCACATAAATATTATCCATTCCCACAGATACCGCCGCGCAGGTACCAAACCCTGTTCCCATAGACGCATAAAGAGTCCTGATTCCTGCGATCCTTTTTTCTCCCACGGCATTCAGTTCCAGATGGTTCAGCTCTCCGGCTGTCTGCTCCGCCCCTGCGGAGATCAGGATATTTTTTTGCTGGTCGCTGACAATCCAGTTTCCATGACTGTATGTTTCGATCTGGGCAAAAATATCCCGCATCCCCTCTTTTGCGATTCCAAGGACACAAATCCCCAGCTCTTCCATGCCGTCTCCATAAACACGAAAACAGAGGTTGATCTCATCAGCCCCTGACGTCATCTGATATCTTTCTTCTGTTTGGCGGAAATCGCGCATCATTTCCAGATAACCAATCTCCTTGTTTCGTCCTGCCGAAACAGTCATTGGATAGTAATGCTCCCTGACATACTCATCCTTTTTATTAAACAGACACACACTGGTCACAAAAGGACTCTGTCCTTCTGTCATATTCCGATTGGAAAATAATTCCATACTGTAGGAAAGCTGTTTTTCCATTTCTGCCCGGTCTGTCCAGTCTGCGTCAAAAAAATCCTGCAGTGTGGAATTGTGGCGGATCATCACTGCCCCGTCCTGAATAAACTGCATTTTTGACTGATAGTTCTGAAGGGTATTCTGGAGGATATTTTCCATATCCTCCCTGATATTCCCCAGAAAAAACACAAAAAACATCACGATCATCACTGTTCCAAAAAGAACCAGCGCGCCAAAAGATGTTGCCATCGTCAGCAGTGTGATCTCTCTTTTTAATGTCCGTTTCTTTTTTCTGCCGCTCATGCTCTCTCCTGTCTGTTTTCTGCCGGTCTTCCGGTCAGCTGTATTTTTCCAGACTTTCCAGAAGCTGTGCATAAACCCGGTCAAGTTTCTCCGGATCCCTGCTGTATGTATGATTATTCGTAAACATCTGATCTAGTAGCCGGTCATGAAGCTGCGGATCTTTTTTCAGGAGCAGTCCCCAAAGTGCCGCATCCTCTGCTCCTCTTCGCTGTGCTTCCAGACGCATACTGATCTCCGGTCCCTCTTTTCCCGGATACACCAGAAAAGAATCACCACAGGGAAAGGCAGTTCCTATTCCTGTATCATTCGGACAGCTGGTTCCTTTGAATGGATCCATTCCTCCCGGAAACTGGTTAAATCCCCAGTGGAGGAATCCGGAAATCCTGTTTCTGGCACAGCCCCAGAACAGAAGTCTTCCACGTATCAGATGAAAATCCAGAAAACGATTAAGCCATTCTCCCTCCGGCCCGCAGCAGACATAAGTCCACACAGTTTCACCCAGACGGATAAGCTGATCAAACTCAGCCTTCTTTTTTTCATATCCGGCTGTTCCCGGAACCCAGATATCCACTCCTCCATAAAACTCCGCAGTATCAACCGCTTCTATGATCTGTACACCAGGAAGATATTTCCGAAGGATACCTGCAGCCAGATAATACTGCCGGCGCCTTGCCTCCAGAGCCTCCCGATCCTTTACATGGATATCCGGCTCATCATGGATATGGAACAGGATCTTTTTTTCCCATCCGTGCTTTTTCAGATAGGAAGCCAGCGCCTGTACCAGCTTCACTGTATGAACATAACCTTCCAGTGTATCAAACTTCAGATTTTTATCCATCATACAGGTAAAGCTGTCCGTATACATATCCGGACTTCCGTCCGGAAGAAATCCACGGTGAAGAAGCGCTCCAATCTCCATGATTTCCATTCCTTCTTCAAAAAAGCATTGAATCACCGGTGTTAAGTACTCAAAGTCAAAAGCAGGCAGTTCTTTGATGTTTACGCATTTCTCGTCCAGCTGAATATAAAAAATTTTCTGATGCAGTCTCCTCATAGCGCGGATGTATACTCTCAGCATATCCAGATACTCCGGTGTTCCCATTTCCACATGATGGAACCGGCTTATTGCCTCCAGGGAAAACCAGTTTGTAACGGGAAACGCATCCTCTGGAATCCGCACGCTGCAGACCTTTACGGACACACCGCCTTCCCAGAAGCCTTCTTCTGTTTCTGCCCCAAGACTCAGGTGGTATTCTCCCGGCTCCAGATCCTTGTCCGGCACAAGGCAGAGATACGCTGCGGCCTTCCGGTTCTTTACGGGAATCTCCCCGCTGTCTGTCCTGCAAAGACAGTCATAAACACGAAAAGGTGCCAGACGGGTCACATAATCCGGTTTTTCTCCCGGCGGTGTTTCCAGCACCATAGCGCCTCCCTGAGAAACTCCGTCTCCGGTATTATATTCCACCGGAATGTCTTTCATTTCATACCATTCTCCACAAAACCCCTTTCCCTTCAGGAAAAAATTCACCTTTTTTCCACTGGTCTCAAGTATCAGCTGGATCCCTGGTCTGCCATTTCCAGCCATGGTGATCTGCAGTTCCTCCGGAAGTCTGCCGCACAGACTGTCCGGATAGAGAAATTCTTCTCTTGTGGTTACCATACCTGTTAATTCCATAATACACTCCTGACTCTATGATTTTATCATACCCTTTTTTCCAGTTTTCAGCAACAGGATTCTTCTGTTTTTCAATTATTACACCCATCGTCAGCCTTTGACTCCTGATGCCACAATGCTCTGCTTCAGCTGTCTGGAAAACAGAATAGACAACAGTATCACTGGTGTGATGGTCACAACAGCAAGCCCCATCAGAGCATTCTGTTTGGTTCCTGCATTATTGGAAATATTATAAAGAGCCACATTTAAGGTCCACAGATTCTGATCCTCTGTTACCAGCCATGCCCAGAAAAAATCATTCCAGTTTCCAATAAATGTCTGCAGCGCAATAAGAGAAATAATCGGCTTGGACAGGGGCATACATATTCTGGAATAAAGATACCAGCTTCCGGCTCCGTCCAACGCGGCTGCTTCAAAATAGCTTCCCGGGATCTGATCAAAAAATCCCTTGTACAGATACACATAAAAGCCGTACGGATAAAGGAACGGAAGAAGAAGCGCCGCATAGTTATTATAAGCTCCCATTTCCTTATACATGATCAGCTGAGGAAGCATAATACTTGCAAAAGGAACCATCATTCCGCCCAGGAAAAACATCAGTACAAATTTTCCGGTTCTTTTTGACAGTTGTCTGCTGATCACAAAAGCACATACGGAACAGAGGATCACCTGGGCAACCATTGCAAAACCAATAACAATCACACTGTTGATCACAAAAGTCATAAATCCCATTTTGACGATCCGTTCGCTCTGAGGATAAATATAGGCAGGCATATCCAGATAATATTTAAAGCTTTCCAGATTCAGAAGATTCTTTGTCTTATCACCTACACTTACCAGTTTTCCGACAGTCTGATATTTTTCATTCAGCACAGAGCTTACCTGTTCAGTAAAATTGTTTCCAAGTCCTTCTTCTACCTTTTTATCAATCCCGTCTGCGTCAAATTCATATCCGATAGACTCACATGCACGGATATAGCGGTCATCATGCAGAAGAATCTCTTTTTTGATCGCAGTTCTCTTATAAATACCATAGTCACATTCCATCTGCAGCTTCATCTGATGCGCTCTGGAATGAAACAGTGTTTTTCCGTCCTTTGTGCCATATACCTGAATTTCCATAATAGACTGATCCGCAAGCTTGAAGTTGGTTCCGAACATGGCAAGCACATTGTCCTGCATCATCTGATCCTTTAAGGCCTCTTCACTTTCAAATTCCTGACCGGAGTAATCAAACACAAGAGACACACTGTTTGCGCTGCCCGGAAGAAGCTTCGGAGGCACCTCATAAATCTGCGAGTTATCCTTCATGGAGCTGGATACGGCAAAAATCATGGGATACAGCATCAGCGCCGCAAACAACAGGGATACCACAACTGCCACGATCTTAAGACAGCGCTCTGATTTTCCATAATGGATTTTATTTTTATTTCTTAAGCTTTTCATTGCTCTGCCCCCTCTAGTTGTTTTCTGACTTTTCAAAATGCATCTGCATCATAGTCAGGGCCGCTATCACGATCAGCAGAACTACCGATGCAGCAGAACCGCGTCCATAATTCAGATCCTGATTAAATGCATTGTAAATAAAAATACCCTGTGTGGTAGATGCTCCGCTGGGTCCTCCGGATGCATACATATAAGGAGCATCCAGCATCTGCATAGTTGTGATCACACACATAATAAGCTGAATAAAGATCATAAAGGAAATGTTTGGAAGTATAATATGTATGATCTTTTTAAATCCTGTACATCCGTCCAGAGCTGCCGATTCCATGATATCTGTGGAGACTCCCTGTATGGCTGACAGATAAAGCAGTACGGTCAGACCGCCTCCCAGCACCCCCGGAAAGATAATACAGAATTTTACCAGATTCGGATCACTGAGCCAAGTCTGAGGCTCTCCGCCGAAAAACTGCACGATCTGATTTGCCACGCCATAATCCGGATGCCAGATCCATTTCCAGATGATCACATTTACTGAAGTAGGGATCAGAGCCGGAAGAATATAAAGTGTTGTCAGGCATTTCTGTAATTTGATCAGCTCGTTCAGAAGGAGCGCCTGAATCAGCGGGATAAAGAAACACATGCAAAGCTGCAGCATCAGGAAAATAAAGGTGTTTTTCCAGGAATCCCAGTAAAACTGCATCTGAAACATTTCCATATAATTCTCAAATCCCACAAATTTTCCCGGAGGATTGATTGGGTCATATTGAAACAGAGAAATATAAAATGCGCTGAAAATAGGATAATATTTCAGCCACACAGTAAATGCCATGGGAAGAAACAGGATACACCACGGCGTTATTTTTTTCCGGAACATATAGCTGCCCGGCTTTACGGCAAGAGATCTTTTCTTTTTCTTACTCATTTTCCGTACCTCCATTTTTCTGCATGATTCTGTTAGCTTAGAGTATAAAGAAACGTAATGCTTTCTGAAATATACTAACCTTACTTTCAGGTCACTTTTTTTAACGTCTTGAACCGTGTTCCTGCTGCACCTTAAAAAAAGTGACCTTTTTTATGCAATTTCGTTAATTTTATTCTATTTTCATAAGTAAATTTATCTGTTATGATTAATTACAGGACAAAACAACGGCATAGAATATGTCAGTAAAAAGGAGGATATATTTATGATGAAGAAAAAACTTCTCGCAACTCTTCTCTGCCTTTCCATGGCAGCAACTACTTTTGCAGGTGCTACTGTTGTTTCTGCAGCAGAGGAAGAACATGAGCCGGTAGAACTTACTATCTGGGTAACAAGCCGTACTCAGGATGACTGGTCTCTCTCCATGGAAGAACAGTTTCTGGAAGAGCATCCCTGGATCACATTAAACAAAGTTGTAAAAGAAGGCGATCCTGGAAATGAATTTTATCAGGGTGTTGCTTCCGGAACCGCGCCGGATCTTGTAAACTGCTCTTTTACCATGATGGATTCCTATATTGCGGCAGGTATCCTGGAACCTCTGAACGCTTATACAGATAACTGGGATGAATGGGGAAACTTTACCAAAGAGTATGTAGATATGTTCACAAGAGACGGACAGATTTACGGTATTCCTTCCACTGTTTCTCCAATGCTTTTCGGTTACAACAAAGCGCTCTTTGAGGAAGCAGGTCTGACAGAACCTCCGAAAACATGGGAAGAAGCTCTTGATATGGCAAAAAAAATCAATGACCCTGAAAATCAGGTTGCAGGCTACGCAACTCTGGCTGCTGAATGGACAGAATGGTTCTTCCAGTACTATGTATGGCAGGCAGGCGGTGATCTGACAAAAGAAAATGAAGACGGAACCGCAGAGCTTACCTTTACTGACCCGGCTGTTATTGAAGCCGCTAAATATTATCAGCAGTTAAAAAGCGAAGGCGTCCTTCAGAGCGATCTGACACTGAAATTTGAAGATCTTACCATGGACTTTGCAATGGGCAAGATCGGCATGATGCCATTTGCGTCTGACTGGGTATCAGATGCTGTTTCCAACGGAATGGATCCTGACGATATCGGTCTCTGCCTGCCTCCTGCCGGACCTTCCGGAGAACAGACCACAGCCATTGCAGGAAGCACCTATGTTATTAACGCAAAAGCTGATCAGGCCAAAAAAGACGCTGCATGGGAATATATTGAATTTTATAATTCAAAAGACTACTTCTCTTCCTACTTTGAGAATCTTGCAACAAAAGGCGCTTTAAGCCCGGTAATTATTCCACGTGATGATATGAGCGTAACTGATTTCTACGAGTTCCCGGAAGAATACAAAGAAGTACTGGAAGCAGCAAAAACTGTTGGCCGTCTGGAATTTTATGGAAAAGCTGATTTCGGTTCCTATGTTGACCGTGCTGTCCAGAAAATCCTCACCGATCCTAATGCAGATCCTGAAAAAGAATTTGCAGACGCACAGAAACAGTGTGAATCAGAAGCTCTTGAAAAGTTCAATGAGGCAAATAAAAAATAATAGTATGAATTCCTTTTATGTTATTTTTCAGGCATAAAATATAAAGTAAAGAACTGTTCTTCCTGCTTCAGCCATGCAGGAAAACAGTTCTTTCTTTATATGATGCCTTTTTTCACTGACTGTGCTATAATAAATAAAACTTTATGTATGGTATCCATATATATCCGTCCGGAGGTTTTGTATGAAACTGTTCACTTTTATCCGCACCCTCAGACATAAATGGAATGCTCTGGTAATCCGCAGGCTTCGCAAAGTAGGCATTTTTAAACGACTGAATATTTCTTTTCTGGTGCTTTTGCTTACTTCTGCTTTTTTTCTGACGTTTTTTTCATTCTTTCAGTATTCCAGAGAGATCAGCCTGAACCTTGACCGATATACCACTATGTTAGTACAGAATGCAGGTCTGAAAATCCAGGACACCATGAAAGATTACGAAAATACTGCTCTGAATTTTTATGATGATATCCATATCCTCAATGCTGTCTCAGAAAATTCTGCTCTTTCTCAGAACCGGACCCCGGAAGAAGAAACGCAGTTTCAAAAAAATACATTCCTGATAGAAAACAGGCTCTATGATCTGCGACAGAATCAGAAATATATTGTAAATATTCAGTTTGTCACTCCGGACTGTCAGTACCATATGGTAGAGGAAAACGGCTTCCAGAGAGGCGGGACTATCCGGGATCTGGATTCCTTTTATCAGTCTGAATTTTATCTTCTTCCACAGGAAAAAAGGGGATATCCTGTATGGATGGACAGTCGGGAACAGACAGATATTTTTTATAAGAATGAACAGAATGTATACGGTTTTGCCAATATCATCACTCTTGGCATCGCCGTTTATGGACCATATGATCGGGAATTTCTTGGTGTTCTGCTTTTTAATATTGATCCGGATACTTTTTTCGACGCTGTGGAAGGCACTATGGATGACGACAATACCGGCAATACCTTTCTCATTGGAAAAGACGGGATCCTCCACTGGTTTAACCCCAGTATCAATGCCCCCTCTCTTCCTTATGATCCTGTCCTTTACCAGCAGATGCAGAGTAAAGGAAAAAGCGTTGAACGCACTTTGATCAACGGACAGAATGTACTTCTTGCCTATGAACAGATTCCGGGAACAGGACTTTTCACCTGCTATGTTGCTGATCTGAATACACTTATGAAACATCCGTTTCATATCCGTAACCTCTGTCTCCTGGTGCTTGCCGGAACAGTGATCGCCTGCTTTATTCTCTCCTATTATGTAACCTTCAGTATTTCCGACCCTCTGAAAAAACTGAATTATGTAATGAAAAAAACAGGCAGCGGAAAATGGACTGCCCGGTATGAAAACAGCGGTCATGACGAGATCACTGATCTTGGAAACCGTTTCAACGAAATGGCAGAAAACACCAATCATCTTATTGATCAGGTATATATTTCAGAAATCCGCCGGCAACGTACTCTGCTAAGCTGGAAAAACGCTCAGCTGGATGCCATGCTTATGCAGATCAATCCTCATTTTCTTTATAATACTCTGGATATCATCCGCTGGGAAGCCATGTATGAGACCAATGGCGAAAGTCCTGTTACAGAGATGATTGAAAAATTCAGCCGTCTTTGCCGGCTTGGAATGAAAACCGGTGGAAACACAATTCCGTTAAAAGAAGGAATCGAACATGCTTCGATCTATATGGATGTGATCAATTTCCGCCACAGCGATAAAATACAGCTTATTGTGAAAACAGAAGTAAATGAAAATGAAGTTTATATCCCACAGTTTATGCTGCAGCCTATTATGGAAAATGCAGTGGTCCATGCTTTCGGAGATGCGAGCCATGGTTATTTTATCCGCCTCCGGTCTTTTTCTGAAAATGGAAATCTGTATATTCTTATAACAGATAACGGGAAGGGTATGACCGGGGAAGAGCTTGCTTCTCTTAAACAGTCTCTTAACAGGGAAGAAGTCTCTGATGAAAGTATCGGACTTGTGAATGTCCATCAGAGAATCCGCCTTTTTTACGGGGAAGATTACGGAATCCACATTTCCAGTTCTCCCGGAAAGGGTACAGAAATCAAAATACTCCTGCCCCTGAGGGATCATTCGGAAAATATGGCAGGAAATATGAGAGGAACAGATATTTATGATCTATCAGGTACTGATTGTAGATGATGAAGAAATTGTATGCCGCGGACTGGCGCAGTTTGTAAAATGGAAAAAATACGGATTTGAAGTTGCTGCAACTGCTTCCAGTGTGGACGAGGCTCTTTCTGTTATGAAAAAAAGCCATATTGACGTAGCTTTTATGGATATTCGTATGCCGGGCAAAACAGGACTTGAGCTTCTCCGTATTATCAGACAGGAATATCCTGATGTAAAATCCGTGATCCTGAGCGGGTACTCTGATTTTTCCTACGCTCAGGAAGCGATCCGTAACGGAGCCGTAGATTATCTGACAAAGCCTGTGGTACTGAAAGATATTGAGGCACTTCTGGAACGCCTGAAAAATGATTTTGATGCCATACAGGATGATAACCGTATACGATGCAACCGGATGGAAGCACTGCTCCTTTCTGCTGCCAAAGGCTACTCAAAAGCGGATGCTGTGCGCTTTAATCTTCCCGCCCTGGAATCCTGGTACGGGCTGTCTCTGATGCTGAAAGACAGAAAACTCTCTGAGGAAGATATCACCTGCAAAAAAGAACAGATGCGAGGGCAGATTTCCGCCCTTGTGCCGTCTGCAATTTTTCTTGAAGATGAGGTGTTTTCCCTCTTCTGCCTGATTCCGTGGGATCCACAGAACGACTTTCATTCTTTCACCACGCTTCTGGAACAACTGTGCCCAGAGCTGGAAGAATGGGCAACCGGAGCAAGCAAACAGAAATACGGTCTGGATGCTCTTCATGAGGGATGGGAAGAAGCCTGCCGGGCTCAGCACTATCACCGTGCCGGAAGCAAAGAGGGAACCATTCTTTATCAGAACATTGAAAAACTGTTTTCAAAAAATGCTCTTCCACTTCAGGATATCCTGCCACAGCTTTTCCAGAAGCTTACCAATCCTGAAACAAGAGATGAAGTCCCTTCTCTTCTCAATACATCACTGACATCTGTCCTCAGTCAGGATATTTCTCTCACCCAGTATCAGACTGCATGTATCAGTTTTCTTATTGAACTGAACAGTTGTCTGAAGGATCTTTCCCTTCCGGAAAAGGAACTTCATTCCAGTCTGAATCAGGTATTAAGCAGTATTCTTCTTTCTCAGAACTATCAGGGATGTACCGGCTGTATGACAAAATATCTTGACTGGCTGATCAGCCTTTTAAATCAGTTTAACGAACAGTCTCTCGGAAAAGATGTTATACGGGAGATCCAGATTTTTATACGCCGTAATTATGCAGAAAACATTACCCTTAATTCCCTTGCCGAGCAGTTTTACTTACATCCTAATTATCTGAGCAGACTTTTTAAAGAAAAAACCGGTCATAATTTTGTGGAATATCTTACAGAAATACGAATGGAAAAAGTGAAAGAACTTCTTATAAACTCTGACAAAAAAATAATTGAAATCTGCGATATAACCGGATACGACAATCCCAGATATTTCAGCAAAGTATTTAAACAGTATACCGGCATGTCACCCAGAGAATACAGAGAAAATCTGAAAAAATAAAAACATATCTGCCGTATCCCGGTTCAGATGATAGAAAATCAAAGGAGTCACCGCTTTAACTCGTGGTGGCTCCTTTTCCATCAATAATACTCATGGTCGATCTGAATCACCGGAGAATACTGTCCTCCGGGCAGTTCTTTTATCTTTTCTTTCAGGTTATTCATAATCTCATTGTCTGTCTTCTGGCAGCAGCTTGGCACAGACACATCAAAAATCAGATTTGTATTGGTAGGTCCCTTTACCATTCGGAAATCATGCATACTGAAAGATTCGTCTGTTGTCTTCACAACTGTTCTCACCTTTTCCTGCATATCCAGTATTTCCTTATCATCTGTAACAATGGGATCCATGTGGATCGTTGCAGAGCAGTGAAGTTTTTCCTGGAGCTCATGCTCAATATGATCAATCTGTTCATGAATTTCCTGGATATCTCCCTCTGCATCTACTTCCGCATGAAGTGAGATCATCAGTCGGCCCGGGCCATAATCGTGGACGATCAGGTCATGGATTCCATATACCAGTTTATGAGAAGTAACAATATCTCTGATCTCTTCAATAAATTCTTCCTTTGGCGGCTGCCCCAGAAGAAGATCCATGGTTTCCTTTATGGTAGAGGCCCCTGTATACAGAATAAACAGTCCCACCAGAATACCAAACCATCCATCCAGAAGAAGTCCTGTAAACTGGCTGATCACCGTAGCCGCCAGAACAAGGGCTGTGGAAACGGTGTCGCTTAAACTGTCCATTGCAGTCGCTTTCATTGCAGCGCTTTCTATTTTTTTCCCTACGGCCCGGTTATAATAAAACATATATACCTTTACCAGAATGGACACAGCCAGAATACCAATGATCACAGGGCTGCTTTCTACCGGCTCCGGATGGATCAGCTTTTCTATGGAAGACTTTACAAGCTCAAATCCCATAACAAGTATGGCAACTGATACCAGAAGTCCTGAAATATACTCCATTCTTCCGTGTCCGAAAGGATGTTTCGGATCTGGTCTCTGTCCGGAGATCCGGAAACCGATCAGGGTTATGATCGAGGAGCCCGCATCAGAAAGGTTGTTAAATGCATCTGCAGTAATGGCTATGGAACCGCTCAAAAATCCGGCCATCCATTTTCCCAGAAAAAGCAGGATATTTAGCCCGATCCCCACAGCACCGCAGAGAGTCCCGTATGCCTGTCTCACTGCCGGAGAACTGTAATCCTGCCTGTTTTTAATAAAAATCGAAGCCAAAAACTGAATCATATTTCCATCTCCTATTCCTGTTTCATTCCCTCGATTCTAACACATTCTATGATAAAATTCCAGAAATATTTACTTTTAACCGAAAAAATGCTATATTGCATATATAAATCTATACAGAAAACTATCTGTTTTCAGGACATATCCATTTCAGCTTTTATGACAGAATTTTAAACAGGAGAATAGCCCATTATGAAGAATCTTGAAAAAATCGCTCTGCTGATCGATGCAGACAACACTCAGCTTTCCAAACTGGAAACTGTAATACAGGAACTCTCTGCTTATGGACGTATTGTTGTAAAAAGAGCTTACGGAAACTGGAGAAAAGAAGCTCTGAAAAACTGGGAAGATGAACTGAAAAGACTTGCCATCAAAGCAGAGCAGCAGTTTGACTATGTTTCCGGCAAAAACGCCACGGACATGGCGCTGGTCATTGACACTCTTGATCTGCTCCACAAAGAAATCTATGACGCTTTTGTGATCGTTGCCAGCGACAGCGACTACACCCCTCTTGCTATCCGGCTCCATGAATCCGGTGTGTATGTAATGGGCGTAGGCGAGAAGAAAACTCCCTCTGCTTTTCGCAATGCCTGCGATGAATTTCTTTTCCTGGAAAACATGAGCAAATCCTCAGAAATCTCTTCTTCCAGATCGGAAAGCAAAACAAACGGACGAAAAGAAACTGCTGGCAGTGATCCTGAAGAGCAGTCAAATACCGATGAGCTGCGAGATATTCACAAGCTTCTGAAAATTGCCTGGGATAAATATCAGGATGATGACCGCTATGTCAATGTCAGCTCTGCCGGTCAGTATATCAAACGTGCAAAGCCGGACTTTGACGCCCGCACCTACGGCTTTATGAAGCTTCCTGATCTTATTGAAGCTTTTCCAAAAAAATATGCAATGAAGCGCTATCCCGGAAAGGGAACTGTCACTATCATTGCATATAAGTGTAAATGATCTTTCATTTTTATGAATCAAAAAATTCAATTCCCATAAGAGTCAGTCCGTGAGCCGGCGCTGTCGGACCGGAAACAGAACGGTCGCAGGCATTAAGAATCTCGCGGACTCTCTCCGGCGGATACTGTCCGTTTCCCACCTGTATCAGAGTTCCTGCAATAATTCTTACCATATTGTACAGAAATCCTTCCCCGGAAACACGGATAGTAACAATATCTCCGTCCCTCCATACATCAATTCCCGTCACAGTCCGGACCGTTGATTTTACCTGGGCTCCTGTACCGCAGAAGCTGGCAAAATCATGACGGCCAATCAGATAAGAGGTAGCTTCTCTCATTTTTTCCACATCAAGCTTATAATGATAAAAATAAGAATAAAGTCTTTCTGTAGGCACGGGGAATTTCCTGTTGAGAATCCTGTACTCATAAGTTTTTTCACTGTCACAGTATCTTGGGTGAAAATCCGGTTCCACTTCCTCGGAAAGCTGTATGCGGATGTCCTCCGGAAGCCTCTGATTCAGCGCATAGGAAATTTTTTCTCCGGGAATTTTTGTGTTTGTGTCGAACACAGCAACATTCCCCAGGGCATGCACTCCTGCATCTGTGCGACTTGCTCCTATTGTCTCTATTTTTTCGCCCAGAAGCTCTGACAATGTATCATTGAGAACTCCCTGAATGGTGATTCCATTTGGCTGGATCTGCCAGCCGCAGTAATTTGTGCCGTCATAGGCAACTACAAGTCCTACTCTTTTCATATTCCTGCCACCCGAAATCCAATTGCAACTGCAAGATACAAAGCCAGTATCATATAGGTTACATGATCCCTTTTTTCATAATGAAGAGGTTTCATCTGAGTTCTCTGGTCTCCTCCGTGATAGCATCTTGCTTCCATTGCCATAGCAAGATCATTGGCCCGGCGAAATGCAGAGATAAACAGTGGCACCAGAAGGGGAACCATATTTTTCACCTTCTGAATCAGATTTCCATTCTCAAAATCTGCTCCTCTTGCGATCTGCGCCTTCATGATCTTGTCTGTTTCCTCCAGAAGTATGGGAATAAACCGAAGGGCAATGGACATCATCATTGCAATTTCATGAACCGGCACATGAATCTTATTCAGAGGACGCAGACCTCTCTCCAGACCATCTGTAAGCTGATTTGGTGTCGTGGTCAGCGTCATAAGAGAAGAACCGATCACCAGATAGATCAGACGGATCGCCATCTTTCCGGCCAGTGAAATTCCCTCTCTTGTGGCTTTAAGGAAGCCAAAACTCCAGAGCACCTCACCTGGTGTCAGAAATACATTAAACACCATGGTGATGATCAGGATAATAAAAATTGCTTTCAGCCCCTTAAAAATAAATTTTACAGGAACCTTTGATATTTTTATTACAGCAGCCAGAAATACTGTTGCCACTGCATACCCCGGAATCGTATTGAACAGGAACACAGAAATAATAAAAACAAGGGTTCCCATCAGCTTTGTCCTGGGATCCAGTTTATGAAGAGGGGAATCCGCAGGATAATACTGGCCAATCGTAATGTCTCTGATCATTTCTCATTTCCTCCCTTCAAAAGAGGAGAGCCTGCTTCTTTCAGCGCTCTGAGAATATCGTCCCTCGCCTCCTCCACAGTTGTCGCATTGGGATCTACTTTCAGCCCTTTCTGTTTCAGGGCATGCATAATATAGGTAATCTGAGGCGCTGCCAGTCCCATAGCCTCCAGCTCCTGATAATGGCTGAACACCTCTCTTGGAGTATCGTCAAAGGCAATCTGTCCACGGTTTACCACGATCAGACGTTCTACATATTTTGCCACGTCTTCCATGCTGTGGGATACAAGAATGATGGTGATTCCACGAGCCTTATGAAGCTCTGATATCTGATCCAGGATCTCGTCCCGGCCTTTGGGATCAAGTCCGGCTGTAGGCTCATCCAGGATCAGGATTTTGGGATTCATGGCAAGAACGCCTGCAATGGCAACTCTTTTTTTCTGACCTCCGGAAAGTTCAAAAGGCGATTTACTGAAATTTTTTTCTTTAAATCCAACCTGAAGAAGCGCTTTTTTTGCTTCAGCCTCTGCTTCTTCACGGCTCATTCCCTGATTCATGGGGCCAA
>NZ_HF999071.1:15259-16287 GCF_000433815.1 Blautia sp. CAG:257 | reverse complement strand
AGAAAGCACATCGCTCTCGAAAAGCTGATGCTCCGGATACTGAAACACCAGGCCAACCTGACTTCTTAACTTCCGCCTGTCATATTTTTCTTCCCAAACATCTTCCCCATTGTAGAGAACAGAGCCGGATGTAGGGCGGATCAGAGCATTCAGATGCTGGATCAGTGTGGATTTTCCACTTCCAGTATGACCGATCACTCCGATAAACTGTCCGTCCGGAATTTCCAGATTAATATCCTTCAGCGCATGGATCTCATAGGCAGTTCCCGGACTGTAGGTGTATGTGATATTTTTTAATTCTATTGACATAAGCAATTCACCAGCTCTTCCGTAGTAAGGATTCCATCCGGAATATCCACCCCGGATTTTTTCAGTTCATGGGCAAGGAGCGTTACCTGAGGTACGTCCAGTCTGTATTTTTTCAGCATGTCCACCTGGGAGAAAATCTCTCCTGGAGTTCCCTCCATTACTACATGGCCCTCGTCCATAACATATACATGGTCTGCGTCAATGACTTCCTCCATGTAGTGAGTGATGAGAACTACTGTTACTTTTTCCTGTCTGTTCAGCTGATGCACTGCTTCCAGAACCTCTTTCCTGCCGTTTGGGTCCAGCATGGCTGTAGGTTCGTCAAGTACAATACATCTTGGACGCATTGCCATGACTCCTGCAATGGCAACCCTCTGCTTCTGTCCGCCGGAAAGCTTGTTGGGCGAATGGTGGCGATATGCTGCCATTCCGGTTTTCTGAAGACTTTCATCTACCCGTTTCCAGATATCTTCTGTGGGAATCCCCATATTTTCCGGTCCGAATCCCACGTCTTCCTCCACAACAGTTCCAATGATCTGATTATCAGGATTCTGAAATACCATTCCTGCTTTCTGCCGGATCTTCCACAGCTCCGGCTCCTTCATGGTATCCATGTTATCGATCCATATAGTTCCCTCCGTAGGAAGAAGCAGTGCGTTAATATGTTTGGCAAAGGTGGACTTTCCGGATCCGTTATGGCCCAGAACAGCCACAAACTC
>NZ_HF999071.1:14863-15221 GCF_000433815.1 Blautia sp. CAG:257 | reverse complement strand
TTCCTGAATATCAACGCTCACTTGGTCCACAGCTCTCTGAGTCTCCTGTATGTTTCCATCGTCATCGTATTTAAAATAATCAAATCCCAGTTTCAATGCTTTGATGATTCCCATATCCGTATCCTTTCAGACTTCCTCAGAAGGCTCTTTGCTGTCTGTAAGAGCTTCGATCACTTCCCAGATTTCATCTCTTCCCTGCTTGGTCTCAGCTGAAAAAGGAATCACTGTGCTTCCTTTTTTCAGCTGAAGTCCTTCCTTTATCATTTTCAGATGCTTCTGGATCTGACTTCTTTTTAATTTATCCAGTTTGGTGGCTATGATGATAGGTTCGTAGCCGTTATGGAGAATCCATTCATAC
>NZ_HF999071.1:10435-14832 GCF_000433815.1 Blautia sp. CAG:257 | reverse complement strand
TCATACATCTGACAGTCATTGGCAGACGGCTCATGACGGATATCGATCAGGAGAAATACTGCTTTCAGATTTTTTGAAGTATGAAGATACTTCTCGATCATTTTTCCCCATTTTTCTTTTTCCGCCTGAGATACCCGGGCATATCCATATCCGGGAAGGTCTACCAGGTACCTTTCGCCATTGATCTTATAAAAGTTGATCGTCTGTGTTTTTCCCGGCTGTCCGCTGGTACGGGCCAGGGACTTCCGGTTCATCAGACCATTGATCAGGGAGGATTTCCCTACGTTGGATTTTCCGGCAAACGCCACTTCCGGCATTCCCGTATCAGGAAGTTTGCTGGTAATTCCGCAAACAATATCTAATTCTGCCTGTTTTATAACCATTTGTTTCCTCTCCTGTCCGGCTCCTTTCACGGATCCGGGATCCTGTTATTTGCTCAGCGCTCTGTGAAGCACATCTGTCATGGTGTCTACAAAAGAAATCTTCAGACCGTCAAGAATCTCCTGATCCAGCTCTTCCACATCCACTCTGTTTTCTGCCGGAACAAGGACTTCTTTTATTTTTGCATATCTGGCTGCCAGAAGCTTCTCTTTCAGCCCGCCAATAGGAAGAACACGGCCGCGCAGAGTAATTTCTCCTGTCATAGCCACATCCGCTCTTACCGGCTTTTTGATGATTGCGGACAACATGGCAGTTGCCATGGTAATTCCTGCTGAAGGGCCGTCCTTTGGAACTGCTCCCTCAGGAATATGTACATGGATATCGTTTTCCTGGAAAAACTCCGGCCTGATCTTATACTGATCTGCTACGGAGCGGATAAATGAAATTCCTGCCTGTGCAGATTCCTTCATCACGTCTCCAAGCTGTCCGGTCAGCGCCAGTTCACCCTTTCCGGGCATCACATTTACCTCTATCTGCAGCGTATCGCCGCCAACCTGAGTCCATGCAAGTCCTCTTGCAATACCAATCTCATCCTTTTTATTTGCCATCATATAGGAATAACGGCTTTTTCCCAGGAACTTGTCCAGATTCTTTGTAGTAACTTTTACTTTATCCTGTCCGTTTTCCATGATCTCCCGGGCTGCCCTGCGGCAGATCTGCGCGATTTTTCTTTCCAGTGACCGGACTCCGGCTTCTTTTGTATAAAGATTAATGATCTTTCGAAGAGCAGGCGCCTGAATCGACAGGCTTCCCTTTGGAAGTCCGTTGACCTCCATCTGTTTTGGGATCAGATGATCCTTTGCAATATGTTCTTTTTCATTTTCTGTATAACCGGAAATCTCCAGAACCTCCATACGGTCAAGAAGGGGTCTGGGAATTTCCTGAATGTCGTTGGCTGTGGCAATAAAAAGAACCTCGGAAAGATCCTGGGGAACTTCCACATAATGATCATTAAAGCGGCTGTTCTGCTCCGGGTCAAGAACCTCCAGAAGCGCAGAAGCCGTATCTCCCCTGTGATCGCTTCCTGTTTTATCTATTTCATCCAAAAGCATCAGCGGATTGCTGACACCTGCCTGCTGCAGAGCCGCTGTGATCCTTCCGGGCATGGCTCCTACATAAGTTCTTCTGTGTCCTCTGATCTCAGCTTCATCCCTGACACCGCCCAGACAGATACGGACATATTTTTTGTGAAGGGCCTCTGCCACAGATCTGGCAATAGAAGTCTTTCCGGTTCCCGGAGGTCCCACAAGACAGAGGATCGGGCTTTTTCCGCCCTTTGTCAGCTTTCGCACAGAAAGGAATTCCATGATCCTTTCCTTTACCTCTTTCAGTCCGTAATGTCCTTCTTCAAGAATTTTCCAGGCCTCTGCCAGATCGTCGGAATCCTCAGAACATCTGTTCCACGGAAGCGCCAGAAGTGTTTCAATATAAGTTCCAAGCACAGGACTTTCTGCTGAACTGCTGCTCATGGAGCGGTAACGGCTGATCTCCTTTGTAAGCTTTTCCTTTACTTCCGCAGGAGCATCCAGCTGTTCCAGCTTTTTCCCATACTCATCCGCCATATCGGAAACGCTTTCTTCTCCAAGTTCCTCACGGATCAGCTTTAACTGTTCTCTCAGAATATATTCCCGCTGGTTTTTATCAACCCTGAGCTTCAGTTTTTTCTGAAGATCCTGTCCTACCTTGAAAACTTCAATTTCATTCTGAAGGATTCCTCCAAGGACCTCATATCGCTCTTCCAGAGTAGCTGCCTCCAGAAGCTTCTGCTTATTCTGCCAGGTAAGTGAAATATTTACGGAAATCTGTGTCATCAGTTCTTCAAGATTCTCGATATTCATAATCTGGGCCGCCAGCTCCCGGCTGACCTTTCCGCTTTCCATACAATACTGATGAAACAGACCATGAATTCCTCTGTACATAGCCTCCCGCACAGTGTCTGCATACTGAGCCTCTTCCTGCGTGGAACCGGATATTTCCGCTTCCAGAAACGTTTCTTCCTGAACAAGAGATAAAAGCTCGGCTCTCTCCCGGCCTTCTACCAGAACCCGCAGAAGATCATGGGGAAGCTTTACTACCTGTTTGATATATGCAATGGTGCCCACTCTGTACAGATCTGAAATTCCGGGATTCTCTGTTTCCGGATCTTTCTGCGTCACCAGAAAAATCTCCTGTCTGCGAAGCATTGCCGCTTCTACAGCTTTTATGGAACGCTCTCTGCTTATGTCAAAGTGGACGATCATTTCCGGCAGGATCGTTGTTCCCCGAAGGGCGATCGCCGGCAAAGTGTTAATTGGCTGCGTCATTTGCTGTCATTTCCTTCCTCAGGCTGTTTCCGGTTTGCCCTTTTTCCTGGAACGTGAATTTCTTCTCGCGGAAGGCTGTGCTGCCGGGGCTTCTCCATAAATGATCTCCGGCTCTCCTGTTCCTTCAACAGCCTCTTTTGTAATAATTGCCTTACGGATCGTATTGTCTGAAGGCGCCTTATACATCAGATCCATCAGGGATGTTTCCATAATGGAGCGAAGTCCTCTGGCGCCTGTTTTTCTTTCCAGAGATTTTTTTGCCACCAGCTCCAGAGCCTCATCTTGGAAATCAAGCTCTACTCCATCCAGCTCAAACAGCTTGTGGTACTGTTTGGTAAGAGAATTTTTCGGCTCACGAAGAATACGGATCAGGGCTTTTTCATCCAGTCCGTCCAGAGTGACAACAATAGGCACTCGTCCGATAAATTCCGGTATCAGTCCGAATTTTATGAAATCTTCCGGCATTACCTGCTTCAGAACTTCGCCTACGTTTCTTTCCTCTTTTGCCGTAACCTCTGCCCCAAAACCAATCGCTTTGGTATCCTGACGGGCCTCAATGATCTTTTCGATTCCGTCAAAGGCGCCGCCGCAGATAAACAGGATGTTTGTTGTATCTATCTGGATAAACTCCTGATGCGGATGCTTTCTTCCTCCCTGAGGCGGAACGCTGGCAACAGTTCCCTCAAGGATCTTAAGAAGAGCCTGCTGTACACCCTCGCCGGATACATCACGGGTAATGGATGCATTTTCAGCTTTTCTGGTGATCTTGTCAATCTCATCAATATAAATGATTCCGTACTGTGCCCGCTCAATGTCATAGTCAGCTGCCTGGATGATCTTCAAAAGGATATTTTCCACATCCTCTCCTACATATCCGGCTTCTGTCAGGGTGGTGGCATCAGCGATTGCAAACGGAACGTTCAGAAGGCGGGCCAGAGTCTGAGCCAGAAGAGTTTTTCCGGAACCTGTTGGGCCAAGCATCAGAATATTGCTTTTCTGAAGCTCCACATCCAGATTTCTTGCTGCGGTAATTCTTTTATAATGATTATAAACTGCCACAGACAGAGCTTTTTTTGCATCCTCCTGTCCGATTACATAATCATCCAGGATTTTGTGGATTTCCTCTGGTTTCAGAAGGTTGATATCCGTGTCAAAATCATCCTCCGGACCATACTGGGCCAGCTCCTCTTCCATAATCTCCGCACAGATCCCGATGCATTCATCACAGATGAACACTCCCTCCGGGCCTGCGATCAGCTTCCGTACCTGATCCTCGGATTTATTACAAAAAGAGCATCTGACCTTTCCTTCTCTTATCTTATCTGCCATGGATATTTCTCTATTCCTTTCTATATTGATATGCTGAGATAAAAGCAAGACAAGACTCCCTGTTAAAGGAGTCTTCTCTTTAGTCTTTTTTATTTATGTTCAACAACGCCGTCAATCAGACCATATGCCTTTGCTTCTTCTGCAGTCATATAATTGTCGCGGTCTGTATCCTTTTCAACCACTTCAAGAGGCTGTCCTGTATTCTCAGCCAGCATTTCATTTAAGGTGCGCTTTGTCTGAGCGATGTGATCTGCCACAATCTGGATTTCTGTAGCCTGACCCTGAGCGCCGCCGGACGGCTGGTGAATCATAATGGTAGAGTGC
>NZ_HF999071.1:0-10395 GCF_000433815.1 Blautia sp. CAG:257 | reverse complement strand
AAATCTCTTGCCCTTTGTTCCTCCTGCCAGAAGGAATGCGCCCATGCTGGCTGCCATTCCAAGGCAGATGGTGGATACATCGCACTTAATGTATTTCATGGTGTCGTAAATTGCCATACCTGCGGTAACAGAACCTCCCGGACTGTTGATATAAAGCTGAATATCCTTGCCCGGATCCTCTGCTTCCAGAAACAGAAGCTGTGCCACAATGATACTGGCGCTTACGTCATTCACTTCCTCACCCAGAAAAATAATCCTGTCTTTCAGAAGTCTTGAATAAATGTCGTAGCTTCTCTCTCCCCTGCTTGTCTGCTCAATGACATAAGGTACTAAACTCATATATATGCCTCCATTCGTCGCGTCACAGTGGATTCAAAAGATGTCCGCTTACGCTTTTTACGCTTCCTTTGCCTCGTCTGCTACAAGAGTAACTGCCTTCTGTACTGCCATGTCTTTCTTCATCTGCTCTAATTCACGGTCTCCAAGAAGCTCTTTTAATTTGTCAGCTTCCATTTTGTACATTTCAGCCATCTTGCCGATCTCTTCGTTTACTTCGTCCTCAGAAACCTCAATGTTCTCAGTCTCTGCGATCTTTTCAAGAACAAGTCTTGTCTGGATTCTCTTCAGAGCCTGCGGTTTCATCTCTTCCTGCATCTTCTCTGCTGTCATTCCTGTAAACTGGAAGTACTGCTCCATTGTCAGACCCTGAGACTGCATTCTGGATGCGAAATCGTTCATCATCTGGCGAACCTGTGTGTTGATCATAGCGTCCGGAATTTCCATCTCAGCGTTCTCGATAGCTTTATCTACCGCTGCATTTTCTTTTGCTGCGCGTGCTTCTTTTTCTTTTTTCTCTGTGAGATTTTTCTTAACGTCCTCTCTGTACTCTGCAAGAGTATCGAACTCGGAAACGTCCTGAGCAAAATCATCGTCAAGCTCCGGAAGCTCTTTTGTTTCTACTTTCTTCACATCGCACTGGAATACTGCTGCTTTGCCTGCAAGCTCTGCTGCCTGATATTCCTCAGGGAAAGTTACGTTTACTTCTACGTGATCGCCTGCTTTAGCGCCTACAAGCTGATCCTCAAATCCCGGAATAAAGGAACCTGAACCAAGTGTCAGCGGATAATCTGTTCCTTTGCCGCCTTCAAAAGCAACGCCGTCTACAAATCCCTCGAAGTCGATTGTTGTGATATCGCCGTTCTCTGCTCCGCGATCCTCAACTGTTACAGTTCTGGAGTTTTTCTCCTGCTCTTTTTTGATCTCAGCATCAATGTCCTCGTCTGTTACTTCTGTCTCAGACTTCGGAACCTCAACACCCTTGTACTCGCCAAGTGTTACTTCCGGTTTTACAGCTACTTCTGCTGTGAAGATAAAAGCTTTTCCCAGCTCAGCCTGAGTTACATCGATCTCCGGCTGAGAAACGATCTCAAGATCGCATTCCTCAAGAGCTTTGCTGTAATGTTCCGGAATCAGAGCATTTGCAGCGTCCTCAAGGAAGATTCCCTTACCGTACATCTGCTCGATCATTTTTCTCGGTGCTTTGCCTTTACGGAATCCCGGAATGGAGATTTTACCTCTTGCTTTCAGGTATGCGTTCTGCATTGCCTTGTCTAATTCTTCAGCGGAAACCTCGATTGTAAGTTTCGCCATGTTTTTTTCCATTTTTTCCACCTGTAAACTCATGTTTCCTGTTCCTCCTTAAAATTGTCAGGTTCTGATTCTATTTTTAAAATTTACTCTATTTTTGCCTGTGTTTCAGCATTTCAGGCAAGTGTATCCTCTTAAAAAAAGATACAATTACAGTCATTATCGAAGTATAGCACAACTGACATAAAAACACCAGAGTTTTTTTCAGTTTTATGTTCCCTTATAGACCTCTATCCCCTGTATACAATGGATTCTGCGATTTCCTGCGCCTTTTCCTCTCCCATAAGCTGCGCGATCAGGCTGAGAGCAAAAGGAACCGCAGTTCCAAGGCCGCGGCTGGTAGTCACATTTCCGTCCACAACAACAGGATCCTCACAGGTTTCAGCTCCGTCAAGCTGATCCATAAAAGAAGGATAGGAGGTCGCCTTTCTGTTTTTCAGAAATCCCAGCTTTGCAAAAACACTTGGAGCAGCGCAGATGGCTGCAACCTTTCCGCCTTTTGCATAATACTCTGTAAGAAGCTCTGTAAGCGGCTGATACTCACCCAGATATTTTGTTCCCGGCATTCCTCCCGGAAGCACCAGCATATCTGCATCTGAAAAATCTGTTTCCGAAAAAACACGATCCGTTTTCATCTCAATCCCGTGTGAAGTCGTAATCTCCCTTGTTTCCTTAATAGAAACTGTAACCGCCTCAATTCCCGCTCTTCTCATAAGATCCACAACAGTCAGTCCTTCAATATCCTCAAATCCGTCTGCCAGAAAAATATATACTCTGCTCATAAATAAATCCTCCCGTCTGTCAGGGTTCATGTCCCTTTCCATATGTCTGTAAGTATACCACTTTTTTCCACCGGCATACAAGAAATATTGTTCGGCTATCTCCCTTTACGAAAACAATCTGGAATGCATTTTGTCCTGTATATATATTTTTGTCAAAAACAGCAAAAAACACTTTGCGGAATATTACCTGCAGGCAGCTGCGGTGGTTACTTATAGCCCGTTGAACATCAGCAAAATCACGTGACGGAAAGCTCTCCCCATGATATAATAATACAGATTATTGACCCCGGCTGAAAATACTTCAAAACACATATCATAAAACTGCGCGCAGCTTTATTGGAGTGTAAAACAGGAAATTGAACAATTTCCCCGCCGCACAGAAACAAACAGAAGAAATTTTTACAATGGTTTAAGCTTTCTCGTTTACCGTTATTTTTTACAGCTATTTAAGCAAAAGGAGTATGTTATGGAAATAGAAAGAAAATTTCTTATAAAAAAAGACCGGCTTCCCGATAACCTGGCACAATATCCCTGTCATGAAATTGAGCAGGGCTACCTCTGTACCGAACCGGTTGTACGCATCCGCAGACAGGACGACGAATATTATCTTACTTATAAATCAAAGGGATTCATGGCCCGGGAAGAATACAATCTTCCTCTGACTAAAGATGCCTATCTTCACCTGAAACCCAAGGCTGACGGACTTGTGATCTCAAAAACAAGATATCTTATCCCGGAAAAAAACGGGCTGACTATTGAGCTTGATGTGTTTCATCAGGAATATGAAGGGCTTCTTCTGGCTGAAGTAGAATTTTCCTCTCAGGAAGAGGCAGAGTCCTACTGTCCTCCTGACTGGTTTGGTGAAGATGTTACCTTCTCTGTCAGATACCACAACAGTACTTTAAGCCGCGGTCTTACAGAAAAATAATCCTCCTCTTTCTAGGCGCAGTTACTTTTTTCTTCTGCGCCTTCTCTTTATACGCAGCCGCGCTTTACTCCACTTTTTTGCAGGATTCCACTTTCCGCTCATCAGCCTTTTTTCCAGATATCTGCTGCAAAATACCGGAATGATTCCCAGAAGCTTCCCCACAATCCGTATTGCCAGCTTCCTGCTATTTTCCAGCCTCATAGACTGTTCAAGAAGTTTCTGAATAAAAAACATGTGCTAAACCTCCCTTACAGGAAATAGTTTAGCACATTCTGTTCTTTAACACAATTTTACAAAAAATAAATCCTGATATTTTATTTTACAGACGTTTTCCTTTTTCTGCTGCTCCTGTAAGAGCCTCAAACACAGCGCTTCTCATTCCCTTATCTTCCAGAATCCGAACGCCTTCAATGGTACTTCCCGCCGGAGAGCAGACCATGTCTTTCAGTTCAGCAGGATGTCTTCCTGTTTCCAGTACCATTTTTGCACTTCCCATCACTGCCTGCGCCGCAAAAGAATACGCCTGGCTTCTTGGAAGCCCCTGAGCAACTGCAGCGTCTGCCATTGCCTCAATAAACATAAATACATAAGCCGGTGAACATCCGCATACTGCGCTGAACGCATCCATCAGTCTCTCCGGAATAAATTCAAATCTTCCAAAGCTTTCTGCAATCTCTCTGATCTTTTGCGCTTCCTCCCCCGTTACCCGGTCGTTGCAGCAGCCTGCTGTCATGCCTGCGCCCACCTGAGCCGGAGTATTGGGCATCAGACGTACTGTTTTTACCGGGCAGCCACAGGTATCTTCCAGCCATTTCAGTGTTTTGCCCGGGGCAATTCCCACCAGAATATGCTTTTCTGTCAAAAGATCTTTGATCTCTTTGAGAACCTCTTCATAAAACTGCGGCTTTACTGCAAGAAATACAATTTCTGCCTGTGTAACCACCTGGCGGTTGTCCATAGTTGTCTCCACGCCCAGCTTTTCACGGCTCCGTCTTGATCCTGCCTCTGTAAGATTAGACACAATGATCTCTTCTTTTTTTACAATTCCCTTTTTCAAAATTCCGCCGATCATAGCTGAAGCCATGTTTCCGCATCCGATAAATCCTATTTTCATGATTGTTTTTCCTCTTTTCTTTTATTTCTCTCATGGTACACCATGTCGTCTACTTCTGTCATCAGAAACTTGCGGATCGCAAATAAAATCGCAATGGCGATCACTCCTATAAGCGTCTCCCAGGTTCTCAGATGCTCTACTACCATCTGCCTTGCTGTTGCAAACATAAGAACCTCCACAACGGTCTGAGCAGAATGTCTGCAGAGCATTTTTACAAACTCCACTCCAACAACAAGAGACAGCGCGTTTGCAAGAAATTCCGTAAAGAAATCCACATTCATACTGAGGATTTCTCTGCTCGTCACATCACAGACCAACCGGATACCGACCAGTGCGATCACTCCCAGAATCACAACAGACAGCAGAATTTCCATATAACGCGCAACATGATAGATCACTTCATTAAACCGTTTCCGTATGGCATGATTCACTTCCTTTTTCATTTTCTCTCCCTTTCATTTTCAGGTATTTCCGGATACTCTTCTGATCATATCCGCCTTCTGCCTGCAAGCTCCCATACAGGACAATACTTTTAAATTGTCTGAAATATGAATCAAAATGCATTCTGAGTCACCTTCGGTAATGGCATTTTTCCCTGTATGCCCCGGGACTTTTATATGCAGAGCCAAAACATCTCGCAGGATGTAACCTGTACCCAGTAACAAAACCCAACTTTTCTCAAAGTATTTTCTGAATTTTTCTTGAATCAAAAAAACTCCGGTGCTATAATAAATTCATGCAGATATAGTTCATCGGTAGAACACCAGCTTCCCAAGCTGGGGAGGCGGGTTCGATTCCCGTTATCTGCTTACGGTAAAAAGCCTTCGGAACATTCCGGAGGCTTTTTCTGCGCCGCATCCTACTGCCTGCCGTATCTTTTTGCAAGCACTTTCATTTCTTTTTGAAGGTTTTCTGTAAACTGTCCCGGGATCAGTCTCCACTTCCAGTTATTTCCCAGTGTGGAAGGCTGGTTCATCCGGGCGGAATTGTCCAGATACAGATAGTCCTGCATGGGAATTACACAGAGCTTTGCCACACTTCTCATAACAAGACAGATCAGATCCTGACAGATTTCCCGGTCTGAACCGTAAAAATTATTCAGATATTCTCTTACCTGTCTGCGTTCTTTGGGCGTAATATCCCGGAACCAGGACAAAAGCGTTTCATTGTCATGTGTACCTGTATAAACCACGCAGTTTTCCGGATAATTATGAGGAAGGTAATCGCTTGCATTTCCTGTGTCTCTTTCATCAAAAGCAAACTCAATAACCTTCATATTGGGATAGCCGCTTTCCTCTACAAGACGCTTCACAGAATCTGTCATATATCCCAGATCTTCCGCAATAATCTTTCTTGCCCCCAGCCTTACAGAAACTGCCCGGAACAAATCAATGCCCGGTCCTTTTTCCCACCATCCGTGTTCCGCAGTTTTGTCCCCATAAGGAATTGCATAATACTCATCAAATCCACGGAAATGGTCGATTCTTACTACATCATAAAGGCGGAAACAGTTTTCGATCCGTTTGATCCACCACTCAAATCCGGAGTTTCTGTGCACCTCCCAGTTATAAAGGGGATTCCCCCAAAGCTGTCCCGTTGCTGAAAAACCGTCCGGAGGACAACCGGCAACCTGTGTGGGACAATTATTTTCATCCAGCTTAAACAGCCACGGGTTTGCCCAGGTATCTGCACTGTCCATGGCAACATAAATGGGAATATCTCCAATGATCTCAATTCCCTGTTTATTGGCATAGGCTTTCAGCTTCATCCACTGCTGCCTGAATTTAAACTGCATATACTCCTGAAATTCAATTTCAAAGTACAGCTCACGTCTGTAATAATCCAGAGCATTCTGCCATCTGAGGCGGATATCCTCCGCCCATTCACTCCAGGGCTTTCCCTCAAATCTCTGCTTCACAGCCATAAAAAGCGCATAGTCCTTCAGCCACCAGGCTTCTTCTTCCTGAAAGCGTCTGAATTCCTCGTTTTCCCCCACATTACTGCGCTCATAAGCCTTTCGAAGAAGAATGGTCCGGCCCTTATACAGCTTCGCATAATCCGCACTGGCAGGATCACTGCCAAAATCCACTGCGTCACACTCCTTTTGCGTGAGAACTCCCTCTTCGATCAGGTCTTCCAGACTGATAAAATAAGGATTGCCTGCAAAGGTGGAAAATGACTGATAGGGCGAATCACCATAGCTGGTAGGACCCAGAGGCAGAATCTGCCAGCAGCTCTGTCCTGCCGCCTTCAATGCGTCTACAAAATCATAGGCGCTTTTTGAAAAACATCCGATTCCATATTTTGACGGCAGGCTGCTGACAGGCAGCAGCACACCGCATTGTCTTTTGTCCGACATATTTTTTCTCCTTCCGTTTTCTTATTTAATAGTGTCACAGGAGAAAAAAAGTGTCAATATCAAAAATCGCAGATTTCTGTTATTCTGCTGCTTTTTCCGCATATTCCACTGTAACAAGCTTTTCATAGGGCATTCTCCTGCTTAGTTCCCCTGCATCCTCCAGAATATCCTGCAAAAGCTCAAAGCTTTCCTTTTCAAATATAAGATTTTCCTTCCAGGTATCCTGTTCATGATAACGTTTTACAATAGTTGTAAGCGTTTCCATATCAGTTTCCGGAAACTGAGGTGCGATCACCTGCGCGATCTCCTCCGGTGTATGCTCCCGCACAAACTCCATTCCCATCTGAAGACCATTTGTAAACTTCTGTATCACATCCGGATGCTCTTTCAGATAGCTGGTTTTTGCGCTGTAAGAAGTATAAGGCACATATCCGGACTCCACCCCAAGCGAAGCAACCACATGACCGGTTCCCTCCTTTTCCAGAGCTGTAGCAGAAGGCTCAAACTCTACTGTAAAATCCGCAGCGTCATCCCCTGCAAAAGCTGCTGCCGTAGAACCGAAATCAATACTCTGGTCAATGGAAAGATCCTTCTGCGGGTCAAGTCCGTTTTGTTTCAGAATATACTCAAAAACCATTTCCGGCATACCGCCTGCCATCACTGCTACCATGTAAATAATCATCTGATATCTGTTTTGCGGTAGTTTCTGCTGATAGATCCGGCAGATATTCTTTGGTAAGCTGCAAGATTTTTTCTTTTGACTTTACAATATGGTATGGCTTCAATGGATTATCTGTGGATTCAAGAATCCCAAGTTTCTTCATTAGCTCAATATATGGAAGAATACTCTGCTTTGTTTTCTTGAATCCAAGGTCAGTAATATGCTCTGACAGATATTTTGCAGAAGTAAACCCACGTTCATCCTCAGCAATCAGTTTCATCACAATCGCAATCATGGTATTTTCTCTTCGATTCATTTCATCAGCAGGACTGTAACTAATCAGATTAGACAAGCCGTATTTCAGTATAATTTCCGGCATCCCGTCTTCGTCCACTACGATTTTTTCAATCAGAAGTTCAATATCTCTTCGGTCAAGGTTGCCTCCTGCAATGATTTTATCTACCACCTCAAGAGCATTTTTTAGTTTATCCTTTACATCAGGCGTTTCTATGGCAGTTTCATTCAGTTCTTTTATCTGCATTTCCAGACCATGAATCTGAGCAAATAAGTCTTTCTGCATAGAATCATACGTTTCATTGATTAAGTCTTCATTTCCAGCAGCGACAGCCAGATCTTTTACTTTTTGGGTAAGCAGAACTTTCAGTTGACTTTTTCGCTCATTGATAGTTGTGTGCAGTTCCTGCCGTTTTTCCGCTATTGTTTTTTTCTCTGCTTCAAAATCCTTTAAATCATAGGTAGAAATAACTTCACAGAGAGCATTTCGACACATCTTGATATAAGTCAGAACATCTTCCATCAGATCATCTTCTTCAATTAAATGTGCCTTGGAGCAATAACGTCTGCCTTTGGTGTTATAAGTGGTACAGATGTAATATTTCCGTTCCTTGCTGGAAGTTTTGCGTTTAATTGGTGTAAGGCGGCTGCCACAGTCTTTACAGAACAGGCAACTGCCAAAAGGATTCGGAATCTCTGAGCCAAGCCACTGCCCCCGGCTTCCCCGATAATTGGTACGGTTACGTTTTTCCTTTAATTCCTGTACCAACGCAAAGGTAGCCTTATCAATAATTGCCGGGTGATGATTCTCAAAAATACATTGTTCTTCCTTTGGCACACGTTTATCTTTTCCATGAACCGTATTTCTTGCACGTTTTTTCAAACGAAAAGTACCAATGTAAAAATCATTATCCAGTATTTCTTTTATCATAGCATCAGACCATTTAGAAGCTACCTGTCTTTTAGACAGTCTGCCTTCTTCTATTTCACGTTCACGCTGTATCATAGAGGGAGTGGGTGCGCCCTGTTCGGTCAGATACGTGGCAATCTTGCGGTAGCCGGAACCGGAAAGATATAAGTCATAAATTTGTTTAATATATTCTGCTTCTTTTGGTACGATTTCCAGAACAGTCTTATCTTTTTCATTGCGGCGATAGCCAAACGGCGGTCTTGTAATCAGTGTTCCCTCTTTCTGTCTGGCTCCTATGGCACGCTTGATTTTTTTACTGGTGTCTTTGACATATCGTTCATTAAACCATGTCTTAATACCAATCGTATCGTCATTAGAATCCATAGAATCATAATTATCGTCAATCACAACTAGATGCTTGCCACGTTCCTGAAATTCATCCAGAAGCAGCAGAACCTTTGCATTATGTCTGCCAAGACGTGAAAAATCTTTGACATAGACAGTATCAATATCTTTGCCCAGATCAGCCATCATCTGTTGAAATCCCGGTCTGTCAAAGATATAGCCGGAAATGCCATCATCTTCATACCAGCAGTCAATAACCACACCATGATCTGCTGCGTATTGATTGATAATCAGTTTCTGATTTTCTATGGAAACATAATTCCTTTTATCATCGTCTCTTGAGAGACGAACATATCCTGCATTCATAGATATTTCCTTTCTGAAATGTAAATATAATTCTTAAGCACTATGTAATTGTATTATATATATAAAACAAAAAAATGTATATAATAAAATATTAGAATAAAAAGATATGTAGTGCCAGCTACTATTGTTTGAGCGCGAAAGCATGTAGAACTTAAATAACAATTTCTGAATTTTTCTTTGCCCATGACGTAAAATCATAGTATAATATTATACAAATTATTTTAACCCCATATAAGAAAGGAATTCAAAAATCATGGCTGAAATGAAAATCCCAATAGATTTAGATAATAGAATAAGCAACGCCGTTGATTTCTTTTGGACTACGCGAACTGGACAAAAGAGTAAACAAGATAATTCTGCTGTTCATGATCAAGGTAACCGTGGTGCCGTAACAGGTGGTAAACAGCTAGACGGCTTCGTGGATTTAATATCAGAAATACTTATTATGAATGGTGTTCCAAAAACAAGTATTTTCACAAGTTCCAACCTGGAACTTCCAGGCTTCTATCGTCCCAACAAAAAATGGGATTTGCTTGTTGTTGATAATAACGAATTGGTTATCGCCATTGAATTCAAAAGTCAGGTCGGACCATCTTTTGGTAATAATTTCAATAATCGCACAGAAGAAGCTATGGGAAGTGCATTAGATATTTGGACAGCTTATCGAGAAGGTGTATTTGGATCTCAGAATGCACCTTGGCTTGGTTATTTTATGGTTCTTGAAGATTGTAAAAAATCAACTGATCCAGTAAATGTGCGTTCACCACATTTTCAAGTTTTAGATGAGTTTATTGACGCTTCTTACAAGGATAGGTATCAAATATTTTGCAACAAGCTTTTATTAGAAAGACAATATAGTGCTGCTTGCTTTATGACAACAAGTAAAGGCGAGAATACTAATTCTTATGCGTGCCCTAACTACAAATTGTCGTATATTGCTTTCATCAGATCTGGTGCTAGAATATAAATAGTACAAGTCAAAATGAGAA
>NZ_HF999070.1:20386-20907 GCF_000433815.1 Blautia sp. CAG:257 | reverse complement strand
TATGGAACCTACTCACAGGATACGGCAGATCTGATCCGCAGGATTTACCGGTCAGAAGGCATCCCTCTTGATATGACCTATACAGGAAAGGCTTTTTGTGGTATGGTAAAATATCTGGAGGATCATCAGATCCGGAATAAAAATATTCTGTTCCTTCATACAGGAGGAACTCCGTTATTTTTTGATTTTCTGGAGGAGTACAACCTGTAAATATGAAAAAACTTATGATTTTAGGAGCCAGCTATTCTCAGCTTCCTCTTTATGAGGCTGCAGAAAGGCTTGGCATAAAAACAATAGCTGCAAGCACTCCCGGTGACTGGCCGGGATTTCAGGCAGCAGATGAAAGTACGTACACAGATATTTCTGATCCCGGGGCGGTTATGGAAGCTGCCCGTAAATTTCAGGCGGACGGTATTACTACCTGTTGCCTGGATACAGGAGTCCGGGCAATGGGTTATGCCTGCGAAAAACTTGGGCTGAAAGGACTGTCAGAAAAGTCGGCTGATATCAGCAGCAACAAA
>NZ_HF999070.1:20005-20291 GCF_000433815.1 Blautia sp. CAG:257 | reverse complement strand
CATCAGAAACCGTGAGGAGCTTGCAGAAGCTCTGGAAAAACTGGATTTTCCCGTAGTGATAAAGGCAGTGGATCTGATGGGAAGCAGGGGGATATTCCGGTGCGATACCAGCGAACAGGCTTTTTCCTTTTATGAAAAAACCATGGAAGCTACAGGCAAGGATTATTGTCTTGTGGAAGAGTTTATTGAGGGAGAACCCTTTGGCTGTGAGGCAATGATGTCAGAGGGAAGACTTTTATACTGCCTTCCTAATAATATAGATGCCTTTCAGAGCTATGTACCCACT
>NZ_HF999070.1:0-19918 GCF_000433815.1 Blautia sp. CAG:257 | reverse complement strand
AAACGTCAGGTAAAGCTTGCTATCCGTGCAGTGGGGCTGGATAACTGTGCTGTAAACTGCGACCTTATTGAAAAAGACGGAAAGGTTTATGTGATCGAGATTACGGGAAGAGCAGGAGCCACCTGCCTTCCGGAAACAGTAGGACTGTATTACGGCATCAATTATTATGAGGCTATTGTGCGTCTTGCCCTTGATATGGAGCCGGAAAAGCTTTTTACCAAACCGTATCCGGGAAGCGCCAGCCTGTCTAAGATTCTGACCTCAGACAGAAGCGGAACCGTAAAAGCGATCCGAAATGAAAATGCGCCTGCAGAGGATATCATTGATCTTTCCTTTAATATTCAGCCGGGAGATTATGTGAATCAGTACCGGAATGGAAGGGATCGTATCGGACAGATCATTCTTGCAGGGAAAGAACTTCATGACTGCGAAGAGAGGCTGGATGAGATTTTGTCGAAAATTAACATTGAATTTACAGTATGATTGTGAGAAAATAACATGAGAAATAATGACCATGCCTTAAAGAAAAGTACATTTTTGCTGCTGCATATCAGCCTTTTGTTCAGCTCCCTAAGCGGTGTCTGTTCAAAAAAAGCTTCCGGATATACAGATCATATTTTTTCCCTGCCGTTTATTTTCTGGTTTGGACTTGTTTTTGTGATCATGTTCGGCTACGCCATTATCTGGCAGCAGATCCTGAAAAGAATGCCGCTTACTGTGGCCTATGCAAACCGTCCCGTAACTCTGATCTGGGGAATCGTCTGGGGAGCTCTGATCTTTGGAGAAAGGATCACCTGGAATATGATCGCCGGAGCAGCTGTGATTTTTGCAGGAATTTATCTTGTGACAAGTGATAACGCCGGAAAGGATGGTGAGAATTCATGAGCAGTCTTGGAATATCCGTATGTCTTTTGCTTCTGTCGGTTTTTATCTCGTCTGTATCTCAGATCATTCTGAAAAAGGCAGCAGATAAAACCTACGAAAGCACCCTGAAGGAGTATATGAATCCTATGGTGATCGGAGCTTACGGGCTTTTTTTCTGTTCTGTAATACTGACCATGCTGGCTTTGAAGCATGTGCCTCTTTCCATGTCACCGATCCTGGAATCTACAGGTTACATCTTTGTATCAGTAATGGGATATATTTTTCTGAAAGAAAGATTCAGCAGGCGGAAACTTATGGGCTTTGCCCTGATACTTGCAGGGATCGTCATATTCAACTTATAGAAACGAGGGACAAAAGAGATGCTGGTATCGATTGTTATACCGTGCTATAATTCAGAGCAGACCATCGGCAAGGTGGTGGAGCTTGCAATTGAAGAATTTGAGAAACTAAAAGATTACGAGTGTGAATTTGTTCTGGTAAATGATTATTCCAGAGACAATACCTGGAAATCCATACATGCTCTTACAGAAAAATATCCAAATGTAAAAGGAATCAACCTGGCTAAGAATTTTGGACAGCACAATGCCATTATGGCCGGAATGAATTATGCTCAGGGAGAGCTGATCCTGGGAATGGATGACGATATGCAGAATCATCCGTCACAGATCCCACAGTTCCTTGACAAAATGGAAGAAGGCTATGATATTGTGTTCGGAGTGTTTAAACAGAGAAAGTTTTCCTGGTTTAAAAATCTCACAGGGGCAGTAAGCCGGTTTCTTTTGTGGCATCTGCTGGACCGTCCGAAGGATATCCAGATGAGCAGTTTCTGGTGCTGCAGAAAGTATGTAAGAGACGAGGTTGTCAAATACGACGGCTATAATACTTTCCTTCAGGTATTGTTTTTCCGGACCACACACAACATTGCAAATATAGAGATCGAACATTTTGAGCGTGAGGTGGGAACCTCCAACTATAATTTTAAACGTGGACTGAAGCTGTTTATGTCCTGCCTGAATTTTACTGTGATTCCTCTGAGGGCAGCTACCTTTTTCGGAACATTGTTCTCGGCAGCAGGCTTTATAGGCGCAGTGATCGTTTTTATCCGTAAGCTTCTGAATCCGGCGGTTGCCATTGGCTGGTCTTCGCTGATGTGCGCCATGCTGGTTCTGTTCGGTATCTGTTTCCTGATGCTGGGCATTGTGGGAGAATATCTGGGAAAACTGATGCTGAATGTAAATAAGACACCTCAGTATGTGATCCGTGATAAAGAAAATATTTCCGAACAAACTGACAACGCAGATAATTAAGAAACAGGAATAGCAAATGATAGATTTTAACAGGCCTGCAATTGTAGGAAAAGAACTGACATATATTAAAGATGCCGTAGACCAGGGAATGCTGTGCGGAGACGGCAAGTATACGAAGCTGTGCTCTGCATGGATGAAGGAGAGGTTTCAGGCAAATCAGGTGTTTCTGACAACCTCCTGTACTCATGCGCTGGAAATGGCGGCATTTCTCTGCGATATAGAACCCGGGGATGAGGTGATCATGCCCTCCTATACCTTTGTATCCACGGCGGATGCTTTTGTGCTGAGAGGAGCCAGGATCGTGTTTGTGGATATCCGGCCGGATACCATGAATATGGATGAAAACCTGATCGAGCAGGCAATCACAGAAAGAACAAAGGCGATTGTGCCTGTCCATTATGCAGGGGTTGCCTGCGAGATGGATGCGATCATGGCTCTTGCAGAAAAATATCATCTGAAGGTAGTGGAGGACGCAGCTCAGGGAGTAGAGGCTTATTATCATGGAAAAGCTCTGGGAACTATTGGAGATTTCGGGTGCTACAGCTTCCATGAGACGAAGAACTATACCATGGGAGAGGGCGGGGCTCTTGTTTTCCAGAAAAATGAATACCAGGAAAAAGCAGAGATCCTCAGAGAAAAAGGAACAGACAGAAGCAAATTTTTCCGGGGACAGGTAGATAAATACCGCTGGATCGATTATGGCTCATCTTATCTTCCAAGTGAAATGAACGCGGCGTATCTTTATGCCCAGCTTGAGGAAGCGGAAAAAATCGACCGTAAGCGGCATCAGATCTATAACTATTACCATGAGGGGCTGAAGAGTCTGGAGGATCAGGAAAAGATCCGGAGACCTTTTGTACCGGAAGGGTGCAAGCATAATGCTCATATGTATTATATAAAAGTGAAGGATCTGGAAACCAGAAGCAGGCTGATCACTTATCTGAAAGAAAACGGAATCTGCACTGCCTTTCATTATGTGCCTCTTCACAGTTCTCCGGCAGGCAGGAAGTTCGGACGCTTCAGCGGAGAGGATGTTTATACCACACGGGAAAGCGAACGGCTTTTAAGACTGCCCATGTTCTATAATCTGGAAATGCCGGATGTGGAATATATTACAGAAAAAATACTCTCATTTGAGTTTTGACGGAGGAAACGCAATGAAAAATAAAATAGCAGGCACTGTGGCAGCCGGAATTGCGGCGTTACTGCTCCCTGCCGTGTCCGTACAGGCGGTAACTGTGAATTTCGGGACAGCGGCAGCAGTAAGCTCAGACAGTATTCAGGGATGGCCCAAAGGACCGGACACAGTTTCTGAGACAGCAGTTCTGATCGATGCAGATACGGGAGCGGTTCTTTATGATAAAGGAAAAGACGAATACCGTTATCCTGCAAGTACCACAAAGATCATGACCGTGCTTACTGCGATAGAAAACAGTTCCCCGAAGGATTCTGTAACCTTTACAGAAACAGGAGTCCGGGATGTGACCTGGGACAGCTCCAACATCGGAATGAAGCTGGGAGAAACCATTACCATGAAGGACTGCTGGTATGCGGCCATTATTAAATCTGCCAATGAAGTGTGCGCTCAGATGGCAGAATATGTAGGGGGAACAGAAGCTCAGTTTATTGAGATGATGAATGAGAAGGCCAGAGAGCTTGGATGCAGTAACACGCATTTTGCCAATGCAAGCGGACTTCCGGATTCCGATCATTATACAACAGCCTATGATCTGGCAAAGATCATGCGGGCAGGACTTCAGAATCCCCGTTTCCGAAAGGTTATCAGCGCAGCCAATTATACGATTCCGGCCACAAACCTCAGCGAGGCCAGAGGAATGCATACTCATATGCCTCTTATGGCAAAAGAATCCAATCTTTATTATGAAGGCTGCATTGGCGGAAAAACAGGAAATACCAATGATGCAGGCCATACCCTTGTAGTGGCTGCGGAGCGGAACGGAAGAACCTATATTGCAGTTACCATGCGTACAGCAGATCTGGGCGCAAACTGTACAGACAGTATCGCGCTTTTTGACTATGCGTTTAATAATTTTGATACACTGACAGTCAACGGGAAAAAAATGACAGTGCCAAAAGGTGTGACAGCAGATCAGCTTACCGTAGAGCAGGTGGATAAAAACGGAAAAATGCTGAACCGTTATTTTTATAATGGACAGTATGTAGGCTATGCGGCGCCTGCCGCAACTCCCACACCCCAGGCGGTACAGACAGCGGCAGCGGGAACAGGAGAAAATACTTCCGGTACACAGACAGTACAGGAAGAAGCGGAAATACCGGAATCGGAAACTGAGGAAGGACTTTCCGATATGTCAAAGATTCTTCTTGGATTGATGGCTGTGATGGCCGTGACCCTTGTGGCATTGATGACAGCCCTTTACTTTAAAGAGAAAAAAATGTACGGTTCCAGAAAATAGGAGGAGAGATATGAAAGGTATTATTTTAGCAGGCGGTTCAGGAACAAGATTATATCCATTGACAAAAGCGATTTCCAAGCAGATCATGCCGGTGTATGACAAACCGATGATCTACTATCCCCTTTCCACGCTGATGCTGGCAGGGATCAGAGAAATTCTCATCATTTCCACACCAAGAGATCTTCCGGTGTTTGAAGAGCTTCTGGGAGACGGAAAGCAGCTTGGAATGCGTTTCGAGTATGCGGTTCAGGAGCAGCCAAGAGGGCTGGCAGATGCGTTTATCATTGGCGCGGACTTTATTGGAAACGATGCGGTTGCCCTTGTTCTGGGAGACAATATTTTTTACGGACAGAGCTTTTCCAGAGTGCTTCAGAACGCATATAAGAGAACAGAAGGGGAAAAGGGAGCAACCATCTTCGGCTATTATGTAAGGGACCCAAGAGAGTACGGCGTGGTAGAATTTGACGAAGACGGAAAAGCTCTTTCCATAGAGGAAAAGCCGGAGCATCCCAAGTCAAACTATGCGGTTCCGGGACTTTACTTCTATGACAATGATGTAGTGGAGATCGCCAAAAATGTGAAGCCTTCAGCAAGAGGCGAAATTGAGATTACAAGCATCAACAATGAATATCTGAACAGAGGAACCTTGAAGGTAGAAACTCTGGGAAGAGGATTTGCATGGCTGGATACAGGAAACCATGATTCCCTTCTGGATGCGGCTGATTTTGTTTCCGCGTTCCAGAAACGTCAGGGACTTTATATTTCCTGTATTGAGGAAATTGCTTACAAACGTGGATTTATCAATAAAGAGCAGCTTGTGGAGCTGGCGCAGCCGCTTCTTAAAACTGCATATGGAAAATATCTGATCGAAGTAGCGGAGGGCTTATAAAATGGGAAAAATTACAGTAGAGACCTGTCACATTGAAGGATTAAAGGTGATCACTCCTGCAGTGTTCGGAGATGACCGGGGATACTTTATGGAGACTTATAATTATAATGATTACAAGGCAGCAGGCATTGACCAGGAGTTTGTTCAGGACAATCAGTCCAGCTCCAGAAAAGGTGTGCTTCGCGGACTTCATTTTCAGATCAACTATCCGCAGGATAAGCTGGTCCGCGTAGTAAGCGGAGAGGTTTATGATGTGGCTGTGGATCTTCGTGAGGGCTCTCCTACTTACGGACAGTGGTACGGAGTGCTGCTTTCTGCAGAAAACAAAAAACAGTTCTTTATTCCAAAGAACTTTGCCCATGGCTTCCTTGTACTTTCTGATTCTGCTGAGTTTGCTTATAAGTGTACAGATTTTTATCATCCCAATGATGAGGGCGGACTTGCATACAATGACCCGGTTATTGCAGTAGAGTGGCCGATTCCCGAAGGAATGGAGCTGATTCTTTCTGACAAGGACAAAAAATGGGGAAGCTTTCAGGAATATTCCGCAAACAGGAGCAAAAAGGATTGAAAAAAGAGACATGGCTGCCAGGGGAACTATACCGGAACAGAAGGCTGGTTCTTTCCCTGGCCAAAAATGATTTTAAAACAAAATATGCAGGTTCTTATTTTGGAACAGTCTGGGCCTTTATCCAGCCGGTAGTTACCATCTGTGTATACTGGTTTGTGTTTGGCCTGGCTTTAAGAGGCGGAGCGGACAGAGGAGTTCCCTTTGTTCTCTGGCTGGTAGCCGGACTGGTGCCCTGGTTCTTTTTCCAGGACGGGCTGATCGGCGGGACCAATTCTCTTCTGGAATATAATTATCTGGTAAAAAAGGTTGTTTTTAATATTCGTATCCTTCCTGTGGTAAAAGTGATCTCAGCCGGGTTTGTCCACTGCTTTTTTGTGCTGATCGTCCTGGTGATCTATACCTGCATGGGCTATCCGCCTACCTGGTATGCCATTCAGCTTATTTATTACAGCTTCTGTATTTTTATGCTGATTCTGGCAGTGACTTATTTTTCCAGCGCGGTAGTGGTATTTTTCCGGGATCTCAGTCAGATCATCAACATCGGACTTCAGGTAGGGGTATGGGTAACTCCCATTATGTGGAATTTCAGCGACCTTGGTCTTACAGGGATCCTTACAAAGATCCTGAAGCTGAATCCGGTATTTTATGTGGTACAGGGATATCGTGATTCCCTGATCGATCATGTGGGATTCTGGCAGCATCCGGCGCTGACCCTTTATTTCTGGGCTTTTACCCTGGTGCTGTTTTTCCTTGGAACAAGACTGTTCAAAAAACTTCAGGTACATTTTGCAGATGTACTGTAAACGGAGAAAAAAATGAGTGAATTTGCAATTCAGGTAAAACATCTGGACAAGATGTATAAATTATATAATAAGCCTTCAGACAGACTGCGGGAAACTCTGGGCTTTAAGGTCCCGGTCAGAGAGCATTATGCTTTAAGAGACGTGAATTTTCAGGTAGAGCGGGGCGAAACTGTGGGCATCATCGGAACAAACGGTTCCGGAAAGTCCACCATCCTGAAGATCATTACAGGAGTTCTGAACCCTACGGCAGGAGAGGTGAAGGTGGACGGAAGGATTTCCGCTCTTCTGGAACTGGGAGCCGGCTTTAACATGGAATATACAGGAATCGAAAACGTATATCTCAACGGAACCATGATGGGATTTTCCAAAGAAGAGGTGGATGCCAGACTTCAGGATATCCTGGACTTCGCAGACATCGGAGATTTTGTTTATCAGCCTGTAAAATCTTATTCCAGCGGTATGTTTGTCCGTCTGGCATTTGCAGTTGCCATTAACATTGATCCGGAAATTCTGATCGTTGACGAGGCCCTGTCTGTAGGGGATGTGTTCTTTCAGGCAAAATGCTACCGGAAATTTGAAGAATTTAAAAAGATGGGCAAAACCATTCTTTTTGTCAGCCACGATTTAAGCAGTATTTCCCGGTACTGTGACAGAGTGATTCTTTTGAATAAGGGAGTGAAGCTGGAAGAAGGTTCTCCAAAACAGATGGTGGATATGTACAAGCAGCTTCTGGTAGGCCAGGATCCTGCAAAGGCAGAGGAAAAGAAAGAAGAGCAGAAAGAAAGCTGGAGCCAGCAGTTCCAGGTAAATCCCAATATGCTGGAATATGGTACCAAGCTTGCGGAGATTGTGGATTTTGCAGTTCTGGATGACAAGGACCGCTGTACCAATACCATTGAAAAGGGCAGCAGTTTCCGGATACGGATGAAGGTGGTATTTCATCAGGATATTCAGGAGCCGATTATGGCCTATACCTTTAAAGATATTAAGGGTACAGAGATCACAGGAACCAATACTCTGTTTGAAAAGAAATCTGTGGAACACTCTCAGACAGGAGATAGCTGTACAGTGACCTTTGAGCAGGAAATGTTCCTGCAGGGAGGGGAATATCTTCTTTCCTTTGGCTGCACCGGGTACAAGGACGGTGAGTTTACAGTTTTCCACAGACTGTATGACGCATGTAATATCACAGTGGTTTCCAACAAGAACACGGTTGGATTTTATGATATGAACTCAAAAGTGGAGATTCGCTACGGAGAAAAAGCATGATAGAAAAAATCGGTAAGGCAGTCCTGGATGATACCTGTTATCCGGGACAGGATTTATACAGTGACGGAGCCATAGAAGATGAGATGCTGGAAATTGCCAGAGCTTATCCGAAAGAGCAGTGGAACCAGGTGATCGCAGAGCGGAAAAGCTGGCCCATTCTCTATCATTTTTCCCATATAAGGGAAAATATTTTAAGCTGGCTTCCGTTTACCGGAAAGGAAAATGTGCTGGAGATCGGTTCCGGCTGCGGAGCCATTACAGGTGCGCTCTGTGAAAAAGCAGAGAAGGTCACCTGTATTGAGCTGTCAAAAAAACGAAGTGAGATCAATGCCTGGAGACATAAGGACTGTGAAAATCTCACAATACTTATGGGGAATTTTCAGGAGATCGAGCCTGCGCTGACGGAGAAGTATGATTACATTACTCTGATCGGCGTTTTTGAGTATGGGGAAAACTATATTCAGAGCGAGACTCCTTATGTGGATTTCCTGAAAACCATTGCCCGTCATCTGAAACCGGACGGACAGATCGTTCTTGCCATTGAAAACCGTTTTGGTCTGAAATACTGGGCAGGCTGCACGGAGGATCACTTTGGAACACTGTTTGAAGGGCTGGAAGGCTATCCCACAACAAAGGGCGTAAAAACCTTTACTAAAAAAGAGCTTACAGAAATTCTGGAAAAGGCAGGGAATCTGAAAGCGCAGTGGTATTATCCGTTTCCGGACTATAAGCTTCCCATGACCATATATTCTGACAGACGCCTTCCCTTAAAGGGCGAGCTGAACCGTATGGAGACAAACTTTGATCGGCTGCGCCTGCAGCTTTTTCAGGAATCTCCTGTGTATGATTCTCTTCTGGACAATGACATGTTCCCGGAGTTTTCCAATTCCTTTCTTCTTCTGATCGGAAAAGAACAGATCTGTCCGGAAATTGTGTATACTAAATTTTCCAATGAGCGGGATGCCCGTTTTGCTCTGAGAACAGATATCTGTGAGCCGGGAAGATTTGAGAGATATGTGCAGAAGCTTCCTGTCAGTGAAAAGGCCTGTGAGCATACAGCCGGTCTGGAACGGATTTATACAGAGCTTACAGAAGCTTATAAAAAGCAGGGTCTGGAGCTTAACCTTTGCAAAACAGTAAACAAAGCTGCAAGACTGGAATATCTGGAGGGAATGACTCTGGAAGAAAAGCTGGATCAGCTTCTGGCTCAGGGAAAACTTTCTGAACTGGAGGAACTGTTCTTTTATTATCTGAAAAAGGTTCAGAACCTTCACAGCACAGATACCTTTATCAAAACGCCGGAGTTTGTACAGGTATTCGGGGACGTAGAGCTGACCGGAGAGTATTCCTGCGCAAAAATGTCCAATATTGACCTGGTTCCTGCCAATATTCTGATTCTGAAGGACAGACAGGTTGTGATCGATTATGAGTGGACCTTTGACTTTCCGGTTCCTGCAGGCTTTATCCTGTACCGGATGATCCATTATTATCTGGAAAGCGACGGAAAGCGCCGTGTTCTGAAGGACAGGGATTTTTATGGCAAAGCAGGCATTACTCAGGAGGAGCTTGCTGTTTACGGAGAAATGGAAAGGAATTTCCAGAAGTATATGCAGGGAAGTCATGTGCCTCTTCTTTCCATGTATGAAGACGTTTCTCCGGGCAAGGTGGAGATTCTTCCCTATTATGAGCAGATGAGGGCAGCAGGAGCAGAGCGGAGGCTTCAGGTGTTTTTTGACCGGGGAAATGGATTTTCTGAGGAAGATTCAGAAGCTTATCCTATGAGCAGAGCAGGGATCAGCATGGAACTTGAAATACCGGAGGATGTGAAGAACCTTCGTCTTGATCCGGGAGAAGCGGCAGGAGGTCTGGTTCTTCGGAAACTTGCTTTTGAAAATGACATAAAAGCGGACTTTACCACAAACGGCTTCCCGGTAGGAGCGGACAGCTATTATTTTGGCGGGGGAGATCCCCAGGTTGTGATCGGAAATATCAGCGGAGAGAAAAGGCTCAGGATTGAAATTGAGATCATGAAAGCTCAGGACGCAGGGGAAAAGTTCTGGAAGAGCTTTGGCTTGGTGTCAGCGGAAAAGGATGAAGAGATCCGCAGACTGAAAGAAAAGATCAGTCAGATGGAAAATACAAAAGTCTGGAAATTGTACAGAAGCATTAAGAAAAAATACGCTGTCAGAGAGAAATGACAGAAAAAAGGTCTGATGGCAAAATTCCGGCCTTCAGATCAGACAGAATGAGGATGAAATATGGAAGAATTGCGCTTCAGCATTGATGAAGAAAAATATGATGACAGACATGAACAGGTGTTAATCCTTGGCGGCTGGTACGCCGGATCCGACAGACAGGAAATGAGCTTCTGTCTGATGGGAGACGGAAATCAGGAGCTTGTTCTGGCTGATCCTGAGAGATATGAAAGACCGGATGTGGCACAGGCTCTGGCAGTGGATTTTGGAGAGTTCCTTCCGGGCTTCCGACTGCGGATTCCAAAGGCAGATCAGCTTGCAGAACAGTTTCAGCAGATCGAGCTGTTTCTTACAGACGGAGAAAAACGAGTTTCTTTGTGGAAGAAGAGCGCAGATGAGCTGAAAAGCTTTCTGAACCAAAGCCTGCTGGAATATCATCTGGACAGAGTGGAAATCCTTTATGATACCATGCTGGAAATCCAGGGATGGGCTGTGGATCAGAGAGGCGGCACAGAGATCGCTTTTGTAAATGAGGACGGAAGCCCCATTGCCTGCAGAATGAGCAGGGGACGGCGGCCGGATGTGGTGGAGCGCTGCAGTCTTGATGCGATTTATAAAAATCAGGAAATCGGATTCCGTATTTCAGCCTCTTTAGATGAAATTTCAGGAAAGAAGCTTCTGCTTAAATTTACAGGATCTTCTGTGGAAAAGACTTATGAGGTAGATATTCAGAAGCTTCGTAAAGAGCAAAGGCCAAAGGGATTTTTTAACAGGCTTCTGAACCGTCAGGAAAACACTCAGGGAGATTATGAACAATGGCTGAAACGTCATTCTCTGAGCCGGCGTCAGGCATGGAAGCAGAAGCATACTTCTCTTGACAGAAAGCCTCTGATCAGTATTGTGATCCCTCTTTACTGTACGCCCCTTCCCTATCTGAAGGAGCTGATTGAGTCCATAAGAAAACAGACCTATGGAAACTGGCAGCTTTGTCTGGCAGACGGAAGCCCGGACGAAACCGTTCATGAGTTTCTGAAAAAAAATTACAGACATGAGGTAAGAATCAGCTACAAAAAGCTGAAATCCAACGGCGGTATTTCTGTGAACACCAATAAGGCCATGGAGCTTGCCAGAGGGGAATATCTGATGCTCTGTGACCATGACGATACTCTGGAGCCTGACGCGCTGTTTGAGATTGTAAAGGCAATTAATGATCAGGATGCTGATGTGATTTACACAGATGAGGACAAGGTAAGCATGGACGGACAGCATTATTTTGATCCTCATTTTAAATCGGATTTTAATCTGTTCCGTTTCCGGGATAATAATTATATCTGTCATATTTTTGCAGTAAAGAGGCAGGTGGCAGAGCAGGCGGGATATTTCCGGAAAGAATTTGACGGAGCCCAGGATTTTGATTTTATTTTCCGCTGCTGCGAAAAGGCAGAAAAGATTGTCCATATTCCAAAGGTTCTGTATCACTGGCGCTGTCATATGGATTCCACGGCGGCAGATCCGGAAAGCAAGGCCTATGCTTTTGAAGCGGGACGAAAGGCTGTGGAAGAGCATTATAAGAGAATGGGAATCCCGGCAAGAGTGGAGATGACAGAACGGCCCGGCTGGTACAGAAGCAGACTGGAGATCCAGGGAAATCCGCTGATTTCTGTAATCATTCCAAACAAAGACCATACAGAAGATCTGGAGCTGTGTCTTTCTTCCATGGCAAAGCGCACCTCCTATGAGAATTATGAGGTTTTAGTTGTAGAAAACAATAGTGAGGAAAAAGAAACCTTTGCCTATTATGAGAAGCTTCATGAGCGTTATCCAAGGGTGAGAGTTCTGACCTGGGGAAAAGAGTTCAATTATTCCTCCATCAATAATTTTGCCGCAGAGCAGGCAAAGGGAGAATACCTTCTGTTTCTGAACAACGATGTGGAGATCCTGACACCCGGCTGGATGGAGGAAATGCTTGGAATCTGCCAGCAGAAAGAGGTGTCCGTTGTGGGAGCCAAGCTGTATTATCCGGATGACACCATTCAGCATGCCGGTGTGGTTCTGGGTCTTGGCGGCATTGCAGGTCATGTGATGTGCCGGGCGTCCAGGGAGGATGCAGGATATTTCGGAAGAATGGTAAGCGTTCAGGAGATCAGCGCTGTGACAGCAGCCTGTATGCTTGTGGATGCCCGTGATTTCCGGGCAGCGGGAGGCTTTGACGAAAGCTTCCGTGTGGCCTTTAATGATATTGATCTTTGCATGAAAATAAGGGATATGGGCAAAAAAATCGTCTTTACCCCTTATGCGGAGCTGTATCACTATGAATCCAAATCAAGAGGTCTGGAGGATACTCCTGAGAAACAGTACCGTTTTGAAAAGGAAATAACACGTTTTCGGGAAAAATGGGAAGATCAGCTGAAAAATGGCGATCCTTATTACAGTCCCAATCTGTCTGTGACAGAGGGCGACTGTTCCCTGAGAGAAGACTGAGAAATTGTGAGGTTGGATATGTCAAGAGAGATTTTTGAGGTAACAAAGGACCGGTTTCACCTGAAGGATCCCTGTCAGTATATTCTGCAGGGAACCTGGCCAAAGGAAGCAAAAATGCGCGCCTGTCTGGACGGCTCTGAGGTAAAGGCGGAAATTCAGCGCCTGGAGGTAGTCAGCGCCCTGGAAAGATTTAAAGATCCGGATCTGATGAGAGGCGAGAGGATCACTGCGTCTGTGCGTCTTCCTCAGTCCCTGGAAGGGTGTCAGAAGCTGACTGTATATGCGGATATGCCGGACCGGCGGATCTGCTGGTTTTCTGTTTCAGCAAGAGAGCTGGAAAAAAGAAGGGGAAAGCCTCAGTTTTTTATTGAAGAGGAAAAGGTGCAGCAGGGTTTTCTCCGGATCAGAGGCTGGGCAGTTGCAGACGAGCCGGTAAAAATCCAGATTTTTGATGAAAACAAACAGAAATTAAATGCGGAGATCCTTCGTACCGAACGTGTGGATGTGGAACAGCTTTATGAGGAAATGGACAGCAAAGACAAGTCCGGATTTTTTGTGGAACTTACAAATCTTACCGGAAAGCTTCTGTATCTTGTTTTTTACGCAGGAGACACAAAATCAGTCCATATTGTTCATTTGAATCCGGCTGTTGTTTTTCGGAAAAAAATAGAGAAATATGCAAAAAAAGGTCTCAGGTACTGGAAAAGCCAGGGAAGCGCAGCTATGGTAGGCAAGGTGGTATCCAAGGTAAAAACTGCGTCCACAAGGGAGATTCCCTATCAGAAATGGATCGTCCGCCATCTTCCAGGCTCAAAGGAGCTGGAAAAGCAGAGAAGGACAAAATTTGAATATCAGCCCAGGATTTCCATTGTGGTGCCTTTATATAAAACGCCGGAGAAATATCTCCGCCAGCTTGTGGATACTGTAAAGGCTCAGACCTATCCAAACTGGGAGCTTTGTCTGTCGGACGGCAGCGGAGCCGATTCTCCCATCCGTAAGCTTCTGGAATCTCTGGCTGCTTCAGATGAAAGGATTAAAGTGATCTATCATGAGAAGGCTCTGCAGATCTCTGAAAATACCAATGCGGGAATTGAGGCTGCCACAGGCGATTACATTGCTTTTGCAGATCACGATGATGAGCTGACGCCTCACGCGCTGTTCCAGTGCGTAAAGGCATTAAATGAAAACAGGGACATCCGTATTCTTTATTCCGATGAGGATAAAATGTCCATGGATGGCCACAAGTTTTTCCAGCCTCATTTTAAGCCGGATTACAATCCGGATCTTTTGTGTACGGTAAACTACATCTGCCATCTTTTTGTGGTGGACAGAGAGATCATCAGTCAGGTTGGAATGCTTCGTAAGGAGTTTGACGGGGCTCAGGATTATGATTTTATTTTCCGCTGTGTGGAAAATGTAAAGCCGGAACAGATTTATCATATTCCCAAGATCCTTTATCACTGGCGCTGCCATGAGGATTCCACAGCAGAGAATCCGGAAAGCAAGACCTATGCTTTTGAGGCAGGAAAACGGGCTATTGAAGAGCATTATAAGAGAACCGGGATCAACGCAGAGGTGCTTCAGGGAGAGTTTCTGGGTCTTTACCGCACAAGGTTTATCCGGGACCATGATCCGCTGATCTCCATTATTATTCCCAATAAGGATCATATTGCAGATCTGAAGCGGTGCATGGATTCCATTGACAAAAAATCCACATATCAGAATTACGAGTATATTATTGTGGAAAACAACAGTACGGAGGAGGAAACCTTCCAGTATTATAAAAAGCTGGAGGCAGAGAATCCAAAGGCTCATGTGGTTTACTGGGACAGAGAGTTTAACTATTCTGCTATCAATAATTACGGAGCCACTTTTGCAAAGGGTGAATATATCCTGCTTCTGAACAATGATACGGAAATTATCAATGAGGACTGTCTGGAACAGCTTCTGGGATACTGTATGCGAAGCGATGTGGGAGCTGTGGGAGCAAGAATGTATTATGAGGACGACACTATTCAGCATGCGGGAGTTGTCATTGGTTTCGGAGGCATTGCAGGACATTGCTTTGTGCTGCAGCCAAGAGGAACCACAGGTTACTGCCACAGAATCATCTGCGCTCAGGATTACAGCGCAGTTACAGCAGCCTGCATGATGGTAAAACGGTCTGCTTTTGATGAGGTAGGAGGCCTTACGGAGGAGCTGGCAGTTGCTTTTAACGATATTGATTTCTGTATGAAGCTGAGAGCCGCAGGCTATCTCATTGTGTACAATCCTTATGCAGAGCTGTATCATTATGAGTCAAAGTCAAGAGGTCTTGAGGATACGCCGGAAAAGGTTGCGCGGTTTAATAAAGAGATTCAGATTTTTGAAAGACGCTGGCCGGATATTATGAGGGACGGAGATCCTTATTATAATCCGAACCTGACATTAAAGAGTCAGGATTTTTCGCTGAAAAGGATATAGGAGGTTTGGTATGAAGGTATTGGTTACAGGAGTAAAAGGACAGCTTGGCCACGATGTAATGAACGAGCTTGCAAAAAGAGGCTATGAGGGAGTAGGCGTAGACGTGGCGGAAATGGACATCACAGACGCGGAGGCTGTGCGCAGAGTGATGGAAGAGGTGCGTCCGGACAAAATGGTTCACTGCGCTGCATGGACTGCTGTGGATGCGGCAGAGGATGAAACAGAAATGTGCCGCAAGGTCAATGCAGAGGGAACTGAAAACATTGCCAGAATGTGTGGAGAAATGGATATCCCAATGATCTATTTAAGCACAGACTATGTGTTTGACGGTCAGGGAACCCGTCCCTGGGAACCGGATGATCCGGTGGTACAGCCGCTGAATGTTTACGGTCAGACAAAATATGAGGGCGAGCTTGCAGTAGAAAAATATACCGACAAGTATTATATTGTGCGTATTGCCTGGGTATTTGGCGTCAATGGAAAGAATTTTATCAAGACTATGCTGAATCTGGGAAAAACTCATGATACATTGACTGTTGTGGACGACCAGATCGGCACTCCTACCTACACCTATGATCTGGCCCGGCTTCTTGTGGATATGCTGGAAAAAGAAGAGTACGGAAAGTATCATGTGACAAATGAGGGCGGATATATTTCCTGGTGTGATTTTGCAAAGGAGATCTTCCGTCAGGCAGGAATGAACGTAACGGTAACTCCGGTAAGCTCCGATCAGTATCCGGCAAAGGCAAAAAGACCTTCCAACAGCCGCCTGGAAAAGAAAAAGCTGACAGAACACGGCTTTACCCGCCTTCCGGACTGGCAGGATGCCCTTGCCCGTTATCTGAAGGAGATCATGTAAGCAGATATGAATAATACACATAGGACAAAAAGAGCGGTGGATAAAGCCACCGCTTTTGCTAAATGGTGTGGAAAAGATCTGAAATATCCGGCGCTTTTGTTTCTGCTGATGACAGTCAGCAGCATGTTCATGTTCCGGGACTATCTTTTTGGAGATCAGCTGATGATTTTTAATGATATCGGAAGCGACACCTGGCAGCAGTATATTATGAATTACACTGCCATTGTCAACGACATCCGGGACGGAAGCTTTTCTCTGTGGGATTTTTCCAATGGACTGGGCGTGAATCTTTTTAATTTCAACCTGTTCGATCCCTTCCTGATGCTGCTGTATGGACTGGGAGTAATTCTGGGACCTGCGCACATGCTACTTTTTATCAATGTGATACAGATCATAAAAATGCTGGCAGCGGGGCTGGTCTTTTACTGGTTTTTATCTCAGTTTTCCTTCAGTCCCAGGGCGAAGCTGGCTGCCGCCTATGCATACGGCTTCAGCGGTTTCCTTCTGGTGTGGGGACAACATTACCAGTTTGGAACAGCAGTGATCTACCTTCCTCTGCTTTTGCTTTTCTGTGAAAAATTTATCCAGAAAAAAAGAGGAAGAGGATTTTTTCCGGTGATGGTATTTCTCTGTGGGATTTACAGCGTGTATTTCACCTATATGTGTCTGGCTGCCACAGGACTTTATCTTCTTTTCAGAATCCTGATGGCGGAGGAAATGACATTGGCACAGAGAGTGAGGCGGTTCCTGCTGGGATGCGGAGAGATCCTTCTGGGCGTGGGGATGAGCCTTGCGGTATTTCTTCCTATGGCGGAGGTGCTTCTGAATGTTTCTTCCCGGCTTGAAGGTCAGGGAACCGGGTTTTTTCAGTGGCTTCAGCAGTGTTTTACTCCTTATCATACAAAAGTCTATGATTCCATGGTAAAACATCTGTTTTCCAGCAACCTGCAGAACGGCTTTGGCCTTGCCAAAGGCCCTCAGTCCTATGCCATGAATTACTATGAGGATCCCATATTTTTCTGCTCTGTGCTGGCAGTGTTTCTGAGTGTCCAGTTCCTTTTTGTACTGCGCAAAGCCCAGATGAATAAAAGGGCAAAAACAGTGCTGTATAGCGCTGCTGTTCTGATTTTTGCCGGAGTGGTCTTTCCGGTTGGAGGAACTGTGTTTAATTATTTCACAAAGCCTACGCAAAGATATACCTTTGTTCTGATTCCGTTTTTTCTTATGGCAATGGCATGGATGTGGGATTATCTGAGAAAGGGCGGAAAGCTCTGCCTGACTCTGATTCTGGCGGTAACAGCTCTTATGGGCTGGGCGTACATGGAAGGCTGGAAACAGGCAGGATTTGCAGAATATAAAAGAAATATCATGATCCTGGCAGTGACAGGAATCGTGACGGCAGTGTGTCTTGTTCTTTTAAATTTTGTACATAAGCAGACTGCGCGGCAGGGGATCATGGCTGTGCTGGCTTTGGCTCTTCTGGTGAATGTAGCGTCTGAGGGCGCAACGAACTTCCAGGCAAGAGTTACCATGAAAAAAACTGATACGCCTGCAGAGCTTATGGGACAGGAAATGGCTCAGTATGAAGCAGACAGGAAATCAGATGATAAAGAAACAAAATACCGGGCAGAAATGAACAAGCCACAGGATTTTTTCAGAGAAATGTATCGGGCAGACCTGGGGCAGTGTCTGGATTATCTGGAACAGAAAGACCAGAGCTTTTACCGGGTGGAAAAGGATTACATATCAGGAACAGTTGCCATGGATGCCTCCGCTCAGGGCTATAATGGTATTTCTTCTTATAATTCCGTTATGAACGGCTATGTGAAGGAATTTGTGGAAACCTGCTGTCCGGAGCTGTTTTTTGCGGATCAGAACCATTACACCTTCTGGAACAATGTAGAAGAGAACCGTCTTGCGGCGTTCCTTGGAATACGCTATCTGCTTTCCGGACAGGAAACACCTCAGGATGGCTGGAAGCTTCTTGACAGGGTGGGAAGCCTTTATATTCATGAGAATGAGGCTCAGGCAGGAACCGCGCATTTTTATACGGATGCGGTGACAGAGGAAAGTATGAAGGCTCTGTGCACGGAGGAAAACAGAGATGAGCTTCTGGAAAGCGTGATCGCTCTTCCTCAGGAAGAAGAGGGCTCAGAGACAGAGACGCTGAAGAGCGGCGGAAACTCAGAAGAAGAAAACAACGCTGTGAAACTCTCAGATAATGATCTCACATATGGGCCGACAGATCTGGAAGAGGTTTCTGATATTGGAAACGTTGTTTCCGAACAGGACAGGCAGGTAATGGAGGCCTCACAGATCATTCTGGATGATCCGGAAAAGGATGCTTATATTACAGGAACCGTTCATGCGGAAGCTGACGGATATGGACTGTTTATGATCCCCTATGAAAAGGGCTGGAGCCTTACCATTGACGGGAAGGAAACAGAGCTTTTAAGAGGTGATATTGGTTTTCTGGCATGTCGGCTCCCGGAGGGAGATCACAGTCTGGAACTGAAATTTGAGGCTCCGGGTCTGGAGGCAGGAGCAGCCGGAAGTGCAGTATTCTGGGTTCTGTTTGCAGTGACCAGGGCAGTGTCCCAGTGGAAGAGATACAAACTGAAAGTGAAAAGTAAATAAGAAAATAAGCTTTTGCAGCAGACGAAAAAGTAAGGCTCAGAAATAAGGAGTTCCAGGTGATTTATCAGAAATATGTCTGAAAATGGAGGTAAAAGGATGAAGTTTGCATTTTTAATTATGGGAAAATTTAACAGTGAAACAGATAAAGCGGCAATCCATAACGGCGTGTCTCAGCTGATCGGCGTTGCAGATATAGAAGATGCCTGCCGGACAGCCAGAAACCTGTATGAAAATGGAATTGACTGTATTGAGCTGTGCGGAGCCTTTGGCGCAGAGGGCGCCAGAAAAATAATAGAAGCCACAGAAAACAAAATCCCTGTAGGCTATGTTACCCACCTGCCGGAGCAGGAGGATGTGTATCAGGCTGCATTTCCCCAGAAATAAAGATCATGTATCGGGAGCAGAGAGCCGGGGAGAACTGTGATCCTATGCCAAATAAAAAAAGGAGTTTCTGCAAAAGTGGAAGGGAAATCCACTTTGCGGAAGCTCCTTTTGGGGACGAAAAAGATAGTTATTCCATTTATATACACTGCAAATAAAATGATACACTGTAAGGTTATTTTGTACCTGGAATATATATTTAGCAACTATTATTTCAGCTTTTATATGGAAAAAGATGATTTTTTTATTTTAAGTTTCCTTTTAGCCTATATAGATATATGAATTAAATTATTTTGTAATTATGTAAGATACTTGCATATTCTAAAGTAGAAAGTTGATGTATATATTATGATGGTGCAGGGAATGTATCAGTGAAAGTAAAATAATCTGTATATACAGCTACATTTTTTAGGTAGAAAGTAAATGCGAATTTTGTATTAACAGTAACTGTAACCGATTTACCATTTGAGTTAATACTTTGAGATGCAGATGTATTAACAAGTCTTCCGCTATAAGAAGCCCCTATATGGATTCCTTGTACAGTGACGGTAGTGTTACCTTTACCTGTTATTTTTCCAGTTAAAGAATCTACATAACATGTAGAATCAATATAATATCCCACTTGGAATGTCGTTTGCGGTTTAGATCTTGTTGTTCCTGATTGAAGCCTATGTTTTCTGGTACGCATTGGCACACTGGCTCTAGTATAACGAATATTAAATAATTGCTATATTAAATTGATA
>NZ_HF999069.1:0-74182 GCF_000433815.1 Blautia sp. CAG:257 | reverse complement strand
ATCTTAAAAATCAAGGAGATAATATTATGATTATTAAAAACGGACTTGTATTTCAGGAAGACGGAAGCTTTGTAAAAAAAGATCTGTACATTGAAAATGGCAGACTGGTCGCTTCTGAGACAGAAGTATCTGACAAAACCGAATACGACGCTGAAGGATTAAAGGTTCTTCCCGGACTGGTGGACGTTCACAGCCACGGCGCTTTCGGACATGATTTCTGTGATGCCGACCCGGAAGGCCTGAAAGTAATTCTGAAATATGAAAAAGAACACGGAATCACCTCCTACTGTCCTACTTCCATGACACTTGCAAAGGACAGACTTATGGACATCTTTGCCACCGCAACAAAGGTGGAACCGGACGATAAGCTTGCCCGCATTATTGGCGTTAATATGGAAGGCCCGCTTATCGACATTGCCAAAAAAGGCGCTCAGGCCGCTGAGTATATCAGTGTTCCTGACGTATCCTTTTTCCGTCAGTGCAACGAGGCTTCCGGAAACCAGATCAGACTGGTAACACTTGCTCCTAATGTAGACCGCGCCTTTGAATTTATTCAGGCTGCAAAGGACGAAGTAGTAATTTCCATCGGACATACTACAGCAGATTACGACTGTGCCAGAAAAGCCATGGAGCTTGGTGTAAATCACGTAACACATCTCTATAACGCAATGCCTCCTTTTGCTCACAGAGATCCTGGCGTGATCGGAGCCGCATGTGACAGTGAGGACTGCATGGTAGAGCTGATCTGTGACGGTTTCCACATTCATCCATGTGTTGTGCGCACTACCTTTAAAATGTTTGGTGACGAGCGTGTTGTTCTGGTCAGCGACTCTATGATGGCAACCGGAATGGAAAATGGCACCTATGAACTGGGCGGCCAGGAAGTTACCATGAAAGACCGTCTGGCAACTCTGTCCAACGGTACCATTGCCGGATCTGCAACAAATCTTTTTGACTGCATGAAAAAAGCCATGGAATTCGGTATCCCTGAATCCACAGCTATTTTTGCAGCTACCAGAAATCCTGCCAAAAGTATTCATGTCTATGACAAAGTAGGTTCCCTTACTCCGGGCAAATATGCAGATGTTCTGCTTGTAGACGATTCCTATAATCTCATAAAAGTATTCTGATACCATAAAGCGCCCCCGGCATCACAGCGATACCGGGGGCTTATTTTATCACTTATTTTTCAGAGGGTTCTTTCCACTGTCTCAGACAGTATCGGAAATTATCATTTTTCTTTTACCTTAAACGTAATTGTCACTTTAAAGAGATCTCCGTCCAGATAAAGCTTAAACTCCCCGCCCTGAAGCTCAGTCAGGCTTTTTGCAATGGAAAGTCCCAGTCCGCTGCCTTCTGTATTTCTGGACACATCTCCTCTGATAAATCTCTCTGTCAGCTCGTCTGCAGAAATATTCAGAGGCTGCGCGGAAATGTTTTTCAGGGAAAACGTCACATTTGGCTGATTCACCTTGATTTCCGCATAAACTCTTGTGTTGTCCATAGCGTACTTGGCAACATTTCCAAAAACATTTTCCAGGACGCGCCACATTCTTCTTCCGTCTGCGCAGATGATCGCTTCATCCTGATCAAAATGTACCATCATGGAAAGATTTTTTTCCTGGAACCGTTCCTCAAATTCTCCGATCACCTGATGAACAAGCTCCACAAAATTCAGATCTGCCATTTCCAGTGAAATATTTCCTGTACTTGCCTTGGATGCCTCCACAACGTCTTCGGTAAGAGTTTTCAGTCTCAGTGACTTTTCCTCCAGGATCTCCAGATATCCCTGGATCTTCGGATCCTGAGGATTTTCCCGTTTCAAAAGATCTACATAATTGATAATGGAAGTAAGAGGCGTCTTGATATCATGGGATACGTTTGTGATCAGTTCTGTCTTCATCCTTTCGTTTTTTAGGCTTTCCTCCACTGCTGCATCAAGTCCCTCTCCGATCCGGTTAATATAATCAGCAATCTGTCTCTGCTCTCCGGTAAGCTTATCAAGGGGAATTTTATACTGAAGCTCGCCGTCTGTAATGCGTTTCAGGCCGTCCAGGATAAGCTCCCGTCCTCTGGCTTTTCTGAGAAAATAGATCAGTCCCAGAATATCCACAGCCACAACAACCGGAAGAAGGATCACACCGCCGCAAAGTATGGCTGTCCACATTATAAACTGGAAGAAACAGAATCCGCCAAACAGCAGCGCCATTTTAATCCTGCTGGCTGTGTTTTCCGCGAAAAAATCAACAAACCTTCTGCAGCCTTTCACAATCTTAAGGCAAAACTTCTTGAGCAGACTTAAAAGCTTTCTCAGCAATCCAAAAACTTTTCTCAGAACACTGTTTTTCCAGAAAGTTTTTGCTTTTATACGACGTACCAGACTCATCCAGCCGCCCAAAAACATCACTGCGGTCCAGGCTCCCAGACCAGCCACTGCTGCCACAATATATTTCAGTTTATCCACATAGTCTACATTGATCCCAAGCCCCAGAAACAGAAATACAGGAACTGCCCACACAGCACATACAGCTGCTGCGCCGATCTCTGTATACCAGCGGTCAAAGAAATTCAGCTGTACCTCTTCTTTTTCATTGTTTCTTCCTGCGCCGGCAGTAAGAATAATAAGGCAGATCAGAAAGATCAGGATCCCTGCGCCGCATACCGCCATGGAAGGCGTAAGATAAGCTGCATATTTTTCAAAATTCTCTGCGTCCTCTGCCAGCAGATCGTCCGCCGCAAAATCCTTATCGACCCAGGCGGCAAATACATAGTCGATATCCCGGTCATCCGCAGCTGCATTGTCCACTGTATGCTGCCACAGATTAAAGTAATGGTCTTTCTTCAGAATATCGATGTTTGTATCATGCTCTTCCGGAGAAGAAGTGACTACAACATACGGATCCTGACCGGATTTTAATTTCTGGATTCTTTTTTCATAATCTCCTGCATCTGTGTTGGACTGTATCTTTTCTTCCCGGCTTCCCGGATTCAGGGCCAGAATATAGCTTAAATTGGTTTTTCCCTCACCGTAATGCTCTTTCAGCATAGCTTCTGCCGACTTCTCCATCTGTACCTGAGCAAGAGCATGGTTCAGGGCATAAAAGGCATCCTCAAATCTTCCCTTCCATCCGGGCTCTTCGTTCAGGATATCCAGGATGCTGTCTGCACCCACCGGCGGGAAAGCCTCTGCAATCTGATAATCGGAATATTCATTGATCACGTTTGTATAAATGATCTTGCCGTCCTCATCAGCAATTCCGGTAACGCCGGAATTCAGGACTCCGATATTTTCAGCATAATAATCATTAATATCTCCATAATATCCGTAGCTGGAATAATCATGGTTTTTCAGACATGCCAGAATCCCCTGTGCTGAAAGCGCATCCACAAACTTGCTGCCGCTTTCTTCCGGCTGAGTATAGCCTTCTGCATATTCCCCATCATCATATTCTCCATAGGTATCTGCCACCAGAAATCCCAGTTCTCCGTCTCTGATCTTTTTTTCAAAATCTTCATAATACATATATTCCAGATTTCCATCCGGCTTCACACACACCAGAACATCCTCTGTATGAGCATCCCAGTTCTCGGTCTCCACCCATTTCTCAAGGTCGCCGAGCCTGTAAACAAGACCTGAGGAGCCTTCTGTATCCGTTTCCTCATCTGCAAGGATCTCCCACAGATCCACCTCTTCGTTTTCCTGTTTTGATTCCATGTAGCTTTTTTCTGATTCTGCGATCAGCACATCAAAGCTGGCATGACGCATACTCTGCTCAAAGCTTCTGGATTCCAGATATTCCTTTTTGTCAAAAGGCAGAACGCCTTCACTCATAATTCCTGCAGATGCCGCTCCGCCTGCTGCCGCAGCAGTCAGAGAAGCAACGCCCACTACCAGAGCGGCGGCTTTCACCGCGCTGCTTCTATACCATTTTTTCTTCATAATAATGCCCCTTTCCATCTTCCTGATATATGGATTTCTCTTCTTAATAACCTGCCGGGCGTTTAAAGCTTTTCTACTTTATAGCCCAGTCCCCAGACCACCTTCAGGTATCTGGGTTCCTTTGGATTGATCTCAATCTTTTCACGGATATGCCGGATGTGGACTGCCACAGTATTGTCTGCCGCTATTGCCTCTTCGTTCCAGATATTTTCATAAATCTGATTGGTAGAAAATACTCTTCCCTGATTTTTTACCAGAAGAAGAAGGATTCTGTACTCAATGGGAGTCAGCTTTACCGGTTCTCCGTCCACACAGACCTCTTTGCGGTCATCATCCACAGTCAGTCCGCCTGTTACGTAAACATTTTCCTTTTTCTGAGATACAGCGCCAAGCTGAGTATATCTGCGAAGCTGGGATCTGACTCTGGCCACCAGCTCCAATGGGTTAAAGGGCTTTGTCACATAGTCATCCGCCCCTACGTTCAGGCCCAGGATTTTATCTGCGTCCTCTGACTTTGCGGATAAAATAATAATGGGAAGCGGGTTTTCCTCTCTGATCTTAAGAGTCGCCCGGATTCCGTCCAGCTTTGGCATCATAACGTCAATGATCAGCAGATCTACCGGATTTTCCCGCAGTGTCCGAAGAGCCTCCTCTCCGTCATAAGCTTTAAGAATATGATGACCTTCCTGTGAAAGATAGATCTCTATTGCCTCCACGATCGCCTTGTCATCATCACAAACCAGTATTTCTGCCACGTCTCTGTACCTCCTGAAACAAAATTAAATTCACACCGGATCACAGTCTCTTTTCTGTGATTCGTTATACTAAGAATATCAAATGGTGTTTAAGATAAAAGGGGTAAATTATTAAGAATTTCTTATGTTTTTTTCATTCCTGAACCAGTATATCACAGTGTCATCCAGAAAAAAAGACCGCTGCGGTTTCCTGCATCCCTGCTGCGTTTTTCCTTGACAACACTGGGGTTTATGCTACAATAAATTCAGAATTGAATGTAAAACGGTGTCTGCTTATGCAGGAGAATAGGAAAGTTGAGTGAAAGTCTCACACGGTCACGCCGCTGTAACGGAAGAGCCGCATTTCATTATGTCACTGAATATCTGAAGATACCCGGGAAGACGAAATGCAGTGATGATGCCCAAGTCAAAAGGCCTGCCTTTTACATGAAATTTACACAGGTTACGAACGATGGCCTTGTGTAAGAACAGGTTGGCTCATAGCAGATCAATTCTATTTTCCTGCTATTACCTCTTGTTCTTCTGAGGGCCTGTCGGTATAACCGCACAGGTTTTTTTATTTTAGTTCTGTTTGATCAGAAGGGAGAAGAAAATGAGTAAAAAACAAAAGAAAATTCTTGTACTTGCCGGAGCCTTTGCTCTTGCTTTCGGCATTGTTCCAAACGTCAGTGCCATGCATATCATGGAGGGTTATCTTCCGGGAAGCTTTTGCATCGCATGGGGTGTTTTATGCGTACCCTTTCTTATTGCAGGATTTATGTCCATAAAAAAGACTCTGAATGAACACAGAAACCTGATCACCATGCTGGCCATGTCCGGCGCCTTTATCTTTGTGATTTCTTCACTGAAGATACCGTCCGTCACAGGAAGCTGCTCACATATGACCGGAACCGGTCTCGGAGCCATTCTCTTCGGTCCGGCCGCTGTTTCCATTCTGGGACTGATCGTTCTTCTGTTCCAGGCGATTCTTCTGGCACACGGAGGACTTACCACACTTGGAGCAAACACCTTTTCCATGGCTATTGCCGGTCCGTTTGTTTCTTATGGAATCTATGTTCTGTGCAAAAAAATGAATGTAAATAAACGGGTTGCTGTTTTCCTTGCGGCTGCTTTGGGCGATCTGTTTACCTACTGCGTCACAGCCGGCCAGCTTGCCCTTGCTCATAACGCAGACACTACCTTCGGAGCTGCCCTGGGCAAATTCATGGCTATTTTCGCACCAACACAGGTACCTCTTGCCATTATCGAAGGTATCATCACTGTAGTAATTTTCATGGGTCTTGAAACCTATGCAAAACCGGAGCTTCGCGCAATGGGAATTCTGAAGGAGGCAAAATAATATGAAAAAGACTGTAATCGCTGCAATCGTTGCCATTTTTCTGATTGCTTTTGTCCCGCTGTTTGTACTGAAGGATGCCGAGTTCGGCGGTTCTGACGATGCCGGAAGTGTTGTTGTGGAAGAAGTCGATTCCTCTTATGAGCCATGGGCTACGCCTGTTTTTGAACAGCTTCTTGGCGGAGAGCTTCCGGGCGAGGTGGAAAGTCTCCTTTTCTGTATCCAGACAGGTATCGGAGTCGGAATTATCGCCTTTATAATGGGACGTTTTGTAGAACGCAAAAAATGGATGAAGGATCAATGATCAAAATCCGGCCTTCTCTGATGAAAGGAGATTTTTATGATTGTCATTGACAAGCTTTGTTATCAGTCAAAGCTTAGATATGAAAATGCCGGTGAAAAATTTGCCTTCGCTGTGATTACGCTGTGTATCTGCGTAATGAGTCGTTCCACGGCAGTGGCAGGGATTGTTTTAGCAGCAACAGGGATTCTTACCGTTTTTTATGGTGGGGTCCCTGTTTTTCGCTATCTGAAGTTCCTTACTGCCCCACTGGCCTTTTTACTTTTAAGCACTGTGGCTATTATACTGAATATCCGGAAAACTCCTCTGGATCTGTTCGCCATTCCTGTGGGAACATGGTATCTTACCTCCAGTCTGGATTCCTGCCTGTATGCCCTGCAGCTGATCCTTACTGCACTTGCAGCGGTTTCCTGCCTGTACTTTCTTTCCTTTACCACTCCGGTACCGGATATCCTGGATGTGTTAAAGAAACTGCACTGTCCCAAAATACTGATCGAGCTTATGCTTCTGATCTATCGTTTTATTTTTGTTCTGCTGGAAACTGCCAGCGCGATTTCCATGTCTCAGGACTGCAGGCTTGGAAATAAAAACTACCGGACAGCTCTGAAGTCCTTCGGTATGATGGGGTCTGTTCTGATGATACGCGCCATCAGCCGCTCCAACCGCCTTTATGACGCAATGGAAGCCCGGTGTTATGACGGAACTATCCATGTTCTGTCAGAATCCCGCCCGCCTAAAAAAAAGGTGATTCTGGCTATTATCCTGTTTGACGGCGCATTATTTTTATTTGCTCTGTGGAGGAGATTTTATTTATGAATCCAGATATTATTTTAAAAGCCGATGAGCTTTACTTTTCCTATGATGACAACAACTCCCACTCCCTTAACGGACTTTCCCTGGAAATCAGACGGGGACAGAAAGTAGCCTTTATGGGGGCAAACGGCAGTGGAAAATCTACTTTTTTTCTTTGCTGTACCGGAATACTGAAGCCTCAGTCAGGAAAGCTGTACTTTAACGGAGAGGAAGTGGGCTATAAAAAGAAAGATCTTCTGAAGCTCCGCAGCAAGGTAGGGATTGTATTCCAGGATCCTGACAATCAGCTCTTTTCTGCCAGCGTTTTTCAGGAAATCTCTTTTGGGATTCTTAATCTTGGGGTTCCGGAAGAACAGGCAAAAAAAGAGGTGGAGGATGTGATCGAATATCTGGAGATCACTCCTTTCCGCCATAAACCCACCCACGCCTTAAGCGGAGGTCAGAAAAAACAGGTTTCCATTGCAGATATTCTGGTCATGCATCCGGATATTATCATTCTGGACGAGCCTGCCGCTGCTCTGGATCCCCGCCATACCACAATGGTAAATCATATCGTAGAGCAGCTGACAGAACAGGGCATCACTGTGCTGATGGCAACTCATGATGTCAACTATGCCTACGAATGGGCGGACGAGGTTATGCTTTTTCATGAAGGAAAGGTACTGATGCAGGGAACTCCCGCTCAGGTTTTTGGAAACCGGGGCGCTCTGAAAAAAACAAACCTGGAAACGCCTGCTGTTCTGGAGCTTTTTGAAAGTCTTTGTAAAAAAGGGATTTTAAAGGCTTCCCTGCCTCTTCCCCGCAATTTGAAAACACTTGAAACTTACATTTCTGATATTAATTTAAACCCACATTACGGAGGAAACAACATCGTGACTGAAAACAGAAAAAAAGCAATTCTGGCTGTAAGCTTCGGAACCAGCCACCATGATACCTGCAAGGTAACCATTGACGCTATTGAAAAAGAAATGCAGGCAGCCTTTCCGGATTATCCCCTTTACCGGGCATGGACCAGCAAAATGATCATTCGAAAACTGAAGGACAGGGATCAGATCCATGTAAATACGGTAAAAGAGGCCATGGAGCAAATGCGCAGAGATGGAATCACTGATGTTCTTATTCAGCCAACTCATGTGATCAATGGTATTGAAAACGATCTTATGAAAGAGGACGCCCTTTCCTACAGGGAGGATTTTCACTCCATTTCCTTTGGCGATCCTTTGCTTACCAGCGAACAGGACAGCCTGGATGTGATCCAGGCCATTGCAGACGAATTTTCCAGCCTGAAAAAAGACCAGGTTCTTGTTTTGATGGGACATGGCACTACGCATTTTTCCAATTCCATTTACGCTGCTTTGGACTATACCTTTAAGGACAAAGGATATTCGAATATCTTCCTTGGAACGGTTGAAGCCTACCCTTCCATGGAAACTCTGCTGAAAATGATCCGTTCCTACCAGCCTTCCAAAGTTATTCTTGCACCTTTTATGATCGTAGCCGGAGACCATGCAAAAAATGATATGGCCGGGGATGATCCGGAATCCTGGTACAGCCAGTTTAAATCAGCCAGATATGAAGTAGAGCCTGTCTTAAAAGGGCTGGGCGAATATCCCGGCATCCGTAAAATTCTGGTGGAGCATCTGAAACGTCTGGATGTCCAGTAAAATCCTGCCTGAAATGTAATGAAAAAACAGCTTTAAAGCTGTTTTTTTGTTCCCTGGCAAAACATAACAAAAAATAAAAGCTGATAATCTTAAAATACATTTGTTTATATTTGAAAATTCTTGACAAATCAACTCCTGTTTTATATAATATCAATAACCATTATTGTTATTACAGGAGAAAGGAGTGTGCCTATGGCTGCATTAAAATACAGCAGACAGCGCGAATCCATCAAGGAATTTCTGATGACACGCACAGACCACCCCACAGCTGATACGGTATATGAAAACATGAAATCTATCTATCCAAATATCAGCCTTGGAACTGTGTACAGAAATCTTTCTCTGCTTTCTGATCTTGGTGAGATCAAAAAACTTGCCAGCTTTGGCGGCGCAGATCGTTTTGACGGCCGGGTAGAGCCCCACTGTCACTTTATGTGTACAGAATGCGGCTGTGTCATTGATCTGGAAACAGAAGACATGCAGGATATTATGAAAAGGGCCGGAGAGCATTTTAACGGCATAATTACTGACTGCAGCGCCAGATTCTTCGGAATGTGTGAAGATTGCATGAAGAAAGAAAAAAATTAAGAATTTCCCTTGACATTCAGCAAACAGTATGGTAGATTATAGACATAGCAAAACAGTAACAATTACTATTATTAAAAATAATTATTTAAGAAAAGGAGATTATCATTATGGCTAAATGGGTATGCAATGTATGTGGTTATGTTTACGAAGGCGAGAACGCACCGGAGGTATGTCCGATCTGTAAAGCATCTGCTGACAAATTTACAAAACAGGCAGAAGGCATGAGCTGGGCAGCTGAGCATGTTGTAGGTGTAGCTAAGGGCGTTAGCGAAGACATCCTTGCTGACCTTCGTGCAAACTTTGAGGGTGAGTGCTCTGAAGTTGGTATGTACCTTGCAATGGCAAGAGTAGCACACAGAGAGGGTTATCCGGAAATCGGTCTTTACTGGGAAAAAGCTGCTTATGAAGAAGCAGAGCATGCTGCAAAATTCGCTGAGCTTCTTGGTGAAGTTGTAACAGACAGCACAAAGAAAAACCTTGAGATGCGCGTTGCTGCAGAGAACGGCGCTACAGCAGGTAAATTTGACCTTGCTAAACGTGCAAAAGCTGCTAACCTTGACGCAATCCATGATACAGTTCATGAGATGGCTCGTGACGAAGCTAGACACGGAAAAGCATTCCAGGGTCTTCTTGAAAGATACTTCGGCTAAGAATAAGCCTCTGAAGCGGAGAGCAGAACATGCTCTCCGCTTTCTTTTATGTAAAAAACAGCCTAAATCAAACATATGTTGACACACTTATGTTTTGAATGATATGGTATAAGAAGCTATACAGCAATTTTAAACAATCAATTATCAGTGATAAAGGAGGAAACCACATGTCAAAGTATGCAGGAACCAAAACAGAAAAAAATCTTATGGAAGCCTTTGCAGGAGAATCACAGGCAAGAAATAAATACACCTTCTTTGCTTCCGCTGCAAAAAAAGCAGGATATGAGCAGCTTGCAGCTCTTTATCTGGAAACTGCGGATCAGGAAAAAGAACACGCTAAAATGTGGTTTAAGGAGTTTCATGGAATTCATGATATTGAAACCAATCTTGAAGATGCCGCTCAGGGTGAAAACTTTGAATGGACAGATATGTATGCAAGAATGGCACGGGAAGCCAGAGAAGAAGGTTTTGAAGAGCTGGCTGAAAAATTTGAAGGTGTTGCCAAAGTAGAGGCTGCTCACGAAGCCCGATACAAAAAACTTCTGGAATCCTACAAAGCTGATAAAACATTTAAAGGAGATGCGCCTCTTGGCTGGAAATGCCGCAACTGCGGATATATTCATATGGCTGACGAAGCTCCTGAAGTATGTCCGGTATGTGCCCATCCAAGAGCTTATTTTGAGCGCAAAGTCGAGAATTATTGATCTTCTTTCGTCTGAAATCATGTGTGAAAATAATGTTATTTAACTCTACCATCACAGAATAGTAATATCCTGGCAGGTACAGAGCTTTTAGGCTCCGTAACCTGGCCAGGATATTTTATTGTTCTTTTATAGTTTTTCACCACAGGAGTCTATTACTCTTTTGTACCAGTAAAAAGAGTCTTTACGAATTCTGGCAAAGTTTCCTGTTCCGTCATCATTTTTATCAACGTAAATCAGACCATATCTTTTTTTCAATTCTCCGGTTGAAGCACTAACAAGATCGGTACATCCCCAGCATGTATAGCCAACCAGTTCTACACCATCATGGATAGCTTCCTTCATCTGTTCTATATGCTTACGCATATATTCAATGCGGTATTCATCATGGATTTTTCCATCTTCTGTCAGCTCATCCACGGCTCCCAGACCATTTTCTACAATCATGATTGGAATCTGATAGCGGTCATAAATCTGATTCAAAACATATCTGAGTCCCACTGCATCAATTTGCCATCCCCATGCAGAAGTTTCAAGATATGGATTCTTAATATTTTCCCCTCCATTGGCAGCGGTTAGCTCACCTTCTTTCACAACGCTGACACAATTACTGGAATAATAACTGATAGAAACAAAGTCTACCGTACCATTCTTCAATATACCCGCATCTTCCGGCTCAATCTCCAGCTCTATTTCATTTTCTTCAAAAAATCTTGCAGCAAATCCAGGATAATATCCTCTCACATGAACATCCCCGGCAATTGAATTATGAATCTGCCCAAATCTTTGGGCATAAAAAACATCTTCTGGATGGCAGGTATAAGCATAACCATTATGATATGCCAGCATACACCCCAGCTTATTTTCATTGTCAATCTTATGCGCCATAGATACTGCCAAAGCACTTGCAACCAACTGGTGATGCATTGCCTGATACCGACTCTGCAGGCATACATCTTCCGAATCCAGCATCCCTGCACAGAAAACTGCGCCAAACGGCTGTGTCAGCATATTAATCTCATTAAATGTAAGCCAGTACTTTACTTTTCCTTTATATCTTTCAAATAATACTCTGGCAAATCTAAGATAAAAATCAATCAGTTTACGATTTTTCCAACCACCGTACTCTAGCGAAAGATGAAGTGGATTTTCATAATGAGAAATGGTTACCAGTGGTTCAATTCCATATTTTCTTAATTCGTCTATAACATCATCATAAAACTTAAGCCCCTCTTCATTCGGAGTTTCTTCGTCTCCTTTTGGAAAGATCCGTGACCACGAAATTGAAAAACGATATATTTTAAATCCCATCTCAGCAAACAGAGCAATATCTTCTTTCCAGCAATGATAAAAATCAGTTGCTTCATGATTTGGATAAAATTCTTCGGGTAACGGCTCTGGAGGTGTCAGACGGCGTTCCTTATTGACGCTTCCTCCCGTAAGAATGTCTGCAATAGACAACCCTTTTCCGCCCTCATTCCATCCTCCTTCATACTGATTAGCAGCTGTTGCTCCGCCCCATAAAAAATTTTCGGGCATACGATTATAATTTTTCATATCTGCTTTCTCCTGTCTTTAAAACGGCAGACAGATATCTCCTGTCTGCCTGATCTGTACTTATGTTTATACGACTGTCAGAAACTTCTCTCCTGCACTGATCTCACTACCCTCTTTTTCCATACATACGGCCTTGATATAATCGGAAATATTAGTAACAACAACTGATGTAGTCAAATCATATCCTTCTTTTTTGATTGCTTCAAGGTCAAACTCAACAAGAAGTGCTCCCTTCTTTACTCTTTCACCGTCTGTTACATAAGATTTAAAGTATTTGCCTTTAAGATTGACAGTATCCAGTCCAATATGGATCAAAATCTCTGCTCCACTGTCTGCTACGAACATAATTCCATGTTTTGTATCCATGATATTTACAACGGTTCCGTCAGCCGGAGCATAAACTCTTCCTTCTGATGGAAAGATTGCCGCTCCATCTCCAAGTACTTTATCTGCAAAAGTTTTGTCCGCAACATTGGCAAGTGTTTTTACAGTTCCTGTTACAGGTGCATAAAGTTCAACTTTTTCTACTAAAGGATTTCTCTGCTGTGTTTCTGTTGTTCCCTGTGCCTCTGAGCTTTCCTTTATCTCATTATCTGATTTTACATCTTCAAATCCCAAAATAAAGGTAAGAATAAAGGAAGCAACAAACGATACAATAATCATAATGATTCCATACAGAAGGTTACTCATCCCTTTATCCCCGATAAATGCCGGAATTGCCATAATACAATTCTGAGCAATATACAGGGATACCTGAAAAAGTCCACCTACAATACCGCCAATTCCAGCTGCAACAGATGCAGCAACAACAGGACGTTTCAATTTCAGTGTGACACCATAAAGTGCCGGTTCCGTAATCCCCATTAATGCAGATACTGCCGCTGCACTTGCAAGCTGTTTCATATTACTGTCTTTTGATTTTACTGCTACCGCAAAAGAAGAACCTGACTGTGCAAGATTAGAGCAAACCTGAGATACAAAAATCAGGGTATCTGAGCCTCCTGTCGCAATTGCATTCAGTCCGATTGGTGTAAGCGCATGATGCATACCCGTCATAACAATGAACGGGAAAAGAGCCGCAAGAATACCAACGATCACAAAACCAAGTTTTGCAGATAAAAAGTTGATTGCTACTGCAAGTCCATTACCAATGATTGTTCCGATAGGACCAACTACAATCAGGGCGATCGGCGCACTAATCAGAATAACCAGTGTTGGATTGAGAATTAATTTTACCATCTTCGGTGTAATACGATCTACAAAAAGTTCAATGTAGTGTGTGATCCATACCATCAGAATAACCGGAATTACAGAATAAGAATAGGTTACCTTTGTAACCGGCAGCCCAAACAAAGTAATTGCCGCATCTCCAGCTGCCATACTGACAAATACAGGACTCAGATAAACACCCGCTATAAACAATGCCAGCGACTGATTTACTCTGAAAATTTTTGCAGCATTTGCCGCAATCAGAAATGGCATAAAGTAAAAGGTTACATCACCTATAAAACTGATAACCTGATAAGTGCTGCTGGTATCAGATACCAAATGGAAAGTTGTTAAAAGTGTAAGTACAACCTTAATCATTCCTGCCGCTGTCAGAGCCGGAATCATAGGTGTCATACAACCGGTAATGGCATCAACAATCCTGGAAACAACCCCTTTTGGGTTTACAGGATCAGTTTCCCGTGTATCGTCCGTCGGAATGCCTTTGTTCTCCAGCGCTTTATAGACAGCATTTACTTCATTTCCTGCAATAACCTGAAACTGTTCCTCGTGCCAGTTTACACCTGAAACTTCGGAGAGCTTTAAAATCTCCTTTTCATTGACTTTCGTTTTGTCTTTTACATAAAAACGAAGTCTTGTCATGCAATGAAATAAACGGATGATGTTGTCCTTTCCTCCCATTGCTGCAATTAGCGTGTCTGCAGTTTCTAAATAGTCCTTTTTCATTTTAGAACCTCCTTTAATAATAAATATTAAAATTTATGATTAAAGGTCTTGCCTGAAAAGATACGTTTTTATCGAACGCATTCCAGTAACAATCCATTAACACCTTATCTGATGTCTGTAAAAATCTTACACTAAATCGACTGTAGCCGTTTATGATCCTCTGTAATCTTCTGAATATGAATTGTCAGATACAGCATTTCATCTTCCGTCATATCGTATTCATATTCTTCTTTCATCATCAGGTAAATCATTTTTACACACCCATAGGCTTCTTTATACTGCTCTCTGATAATCTGAAACAGTTCACCATTTTCTTCATAGTGTAGTTCCTTATGAAAAAATCTCTGGGCAAAATATTTTAAATGTGTCAGAAATCTCTGATAATACAGATTTTCTTCCTGAAATTTTATGTTTTCATAATATTTTTCTACTACATCCAAAATCTGGTGTACGATTATGGAAATCTGGTAACTGTCTGTTTTTCCACTGTCCTGTGAATTCACAAAATGCAATGCAAAAAATCCAGCTTCATCAATTGCCAGATCTGTTTCAAATGTTTCATTTACTTTCTGCAACAAATCCAAACCAATTTCATACTCTTTATGATAAAGAAGTTTGATGTCCAGAAGAAGCATATTCTGAATACGGATTCCCTGTTTTAACCTGGAAATCGCTCCCATAATGTGATCACTTAATGAGAAATAAATACTGTCATTCAGATTCATTCCATTTTTTTCTTTTACCTCATTTACATACTCCTCCACAAAGTCAAGATATATTTCTGGAATAGAGGTGAGATATCCCTGAATTTCTTTACTGATCTGCGCTGTCTCTGCGACAAAAACCTTTTCAATCCGTTTTTCATCTATCTGCTGCCCCTTTTTCTTCTGAAAAGCAATTCCACATCCTTTTATGATGACTTCATGCCCCTGATTATCTTTTGATAAAATCAGATTATTATTTAAAATCTTATAAATTACCATGTTCCCTTTCGCTCCCTACTACTGCAAATAAATAAAAAAAGACCATTACAGTATATAAAACTTATTTCATATACTATAAGGTCTTGCCTGACGATAATAAATTATTTCAGTAACAATCCTTGGACTAATCCGTCTTTATTTAACTTCTGTATACAAGGATAGCAGAAAAAATTATGTCTGTCTATCTGGAATATCCTACAAAAAATGTTATAAATTTTTGTCTATTTTCCCCAATATAATTCTCTTACTTTACAGATAAAGTACTGCTATCCTGCAGAATCATCTTGATTTCCTTAAGGCAAAAATAATTTCCTGATAATATTTCCCTTTAGATATCAACTATTTCAGGGCTTGGGCCGCCTCTCCCAGGCGATTGTAAACAGTCACTGCATCTGTAATATTCGGCGTTCCCCCATCCATTGCTCCTGCTGTCACAAGGATATATTCCACGCCTTCGATTTCTGCAAAGCTTGCCAGACAGCTTCCTGCCGCATTGGTAAAACCGGTTTTTCCGCCCAGAATCTTTCCTCCTGTTACAGAGGTCTCTGAAAGGTTCTTAAACATGGTACTGTAATAGGTAATCCCGTCCGGATGGAGATTCGTACCGGGCGTAGAATGCCAGGGACTCTCTGCAATCTCCCGGAACGTATCATTTTTCAGCGCATACTGTAAAAGAACTGCCATATCTTTTGCCGTACTGTAATGATCCGGATTATGAAGTCCTGTGCTGTCACAGAAATGAGTTCCGTCCATTCCAAGCTTTTCTGCTTTTTTATTCATCAGATCCACAAATCCCTGTTCAGAACCGGCAATCGCATAAGAAAGAGCGATACAGCACTCTGCGCCTGAGGGAAGCATAACGCCGTACAGAAGATCTATAGCCCGGACTGTTTCTCCGGGCTGAAATCCTGCCTGCGTGGCATCCTGTTCATATAATCCGGCAAACATTTCCTGAGTCAGCGTGATTTCCTGGTCCAGATCTTTCAGTTCCTCAATGGCAACAATCGCAGTCATCATTTTTGTCAGAGAGGCCGGATACATCTGCTCTTCCCCGTTAAGATCGCCTACTGTCTTTCCGCTTCCGGCCTGAATCAGAATCGCATAGGGGCTACTGATTCCGCTCAGGTCCAGCTGACGGACAACGGGTTTCTGAAACTCCTGCATCCATGCGCCAACTCCTGATCGCCAGCCTACGATCAGCTCCAGACCAAAGAATACAAATACAATGACCAGAACCATTAACAGCTTTTTTAAATTCTGTTTTCTCCTGTTCTTTTTTCTGTATCTTCTTTTTTCCACGCTGATTCCTCTCTTTCCATCCCTGTTCTATCATAAAAAATAATTCTGGAATTTTTCTCTAAACTACCATTATTTCTTTTCTATCATATCATATTCCGACAGATTCCTGTAATATCGTTTCCTGTATTTTATTTCCGCATAGGTTGTAATCTCTTTCATATACTTGAAGTCAAAGGCTCCCCCGACCACTCCCACAATGGGAATACCCTGAAGAAATTTCATATAAAGCAGCTCTCCGGAAAGAATCCTGGCTGTTTCCTGAATTATTTCATCCAGCGGAATGGAATTATCAACGAGTTCATTTTGGATGTAGCACTCAACCGCTTTATCCGCTGCCTTTTGTTTTTCCCCATAAGATGCCGCTCCCTGTATCAGAAGAAGTATCCACTTTTTTTCTTTTTCCTCTTCATAAGAAAATCCATATTTCAAGGCAATCTGATAAATACTTCTCAGCAAAAATCCTGTAAATACAGGTATATCCGGAATACCCACTCCAATAAGTCCCATTCCAAGTCCTGCCGCACCTGAGGCAAGCGTATTCAGGCGTCCTGTATTACCGGCATTTTTCCTTATTGTTTTTAATGACTTTCTGTCATTTTTAATCTGATTTGCATAATCCTGAACCTTAAAATCTTTTTCCAGTTCCTGCTTTTTATATGTTTTTTCTATGACCTGTACGCCTTTTACAAATATAAGTTTAAAGGCGCTGGCAAAGGCTTTTTCCAGTGTTTTCTGCAGTTTATCCGGAACCTTGTCCTCCAGAAATCTATTGAGCCTAGAATCACTTTGATTCTGTCTCTGTTCCAGATATCTTTTTTCCTGTTTTTCAAGCAGCTGCAGTTCCTTCTGTAAAGGAGTTTTTCGTTTTCTCATAATGATCTCCAAAAACAAAAGAGCATCCCCCGAAAGGAATGCCCCTGTTTTCATATATTAAACTAATTTCGCCGGGTTGATCTTCACACCAGGTCCCATTGTAGGAGCGATTGTTACGCTTCTCAGGTACTGACCTTTCAGAGTGTTCGGACGAGCCTTAACGATAGCTTCAATAAGCGTCTGGAAGTTGTCGCTTAACTGTTCCTCAGTAAAGGATGCTTTACCTACCGGAACATGGATGATATTGGTTTTGTCAAGACGATACTCAATCTTACCTGCTTTGATATCATGAACCGCTTTTGTAACGTCCATAGTTACAGTTCCGGCTTTCGGGTTTGGCATAAGACCTTTTGGTCCAAGTACACGACCAAGACGTCCTACAACGCCCATCATGTCCGGTGTAGCAACAACAACGTCGAAATCAAGCCATCCTTCGTTCTGGATCTTCGGAATAAGGTCCTCAGCTCCTACGAATTCTGCGCCTGCAGCTTTTGCTTCCTCAGCTTTTGCATCTCTTGCAAATACAAGAACACGAACCTTTTTACCGGTTCCGTGCGGCAGAACAACAGCTCCACGAATCTGCTGATCTGCATGACGTCCATCGCAGCCTGTACGGATGTGAGCTTCGATAGTCTCGTCAAATTTAGCAACTGCTGCTTTTTTTACAAGGCTGATAGCCTCTGCGGTATCATATAATGTTGCGCGGTCTACTGCTTTCGCAGCTTCCACGTATTTCTTTCCTCGTTTCATTTCTATAACCTCCTGTGGTAATTGCGGGGATTTCCCTCCCACTTCATATAGTAGTTTCTCTATTTCGCAGTTCTGACGGAAAATCAGTCTACAACTTCGATTCCCATACTTCTTGCAGTACCTGCAATCATGCTCATAGCTGCTTCAAGAGTTGCTGCATTTAAGTCTTTCATCTTCATCTCAGCGATTTCCTGAACCTGTGCCTTAGTAACTTTTGCTACTTTTGTTTTGTTCGGCACACCGGAACCGGATTTGATGTTAGCTGCCTTCTTCAGAAGAACGGCTGCCGGCGGAGTTTTGGTTATGAAGCTGAAACTTCTGTCTGCATAAACAGTAATAACAACCGGGATGATCAGATCGCCCTGATCTGCTGTTCTTGCATTGAACTCTTTTGTAAACTGTACAATGTTTACACCGTGCTGTCCAAGAGCCGGACCAACCGGCGGTGCTGGGGTTGCCTTGCCTGCCGGAATCTGTAATTTAATATAACCTGTTACTTTTTTTGCCATTTTTCGGCACCTCCTATGTGGTATTGGCGGGGGTTTTTCCCTCCCACTTGAATGTGTTACGCTCTTTTAATTTCTGCGAAACTTATTTCTACCGGCGTTTCGCGACCGAACAATTCAACATTGATGGTTACTGTCTGCTTCTGAGTATTAATTGCAGTAACAACTCCGGCAGTATCTTTCCAGGCTCCGCCTGTAACTACTACCATATCGCCTTCTGCAAAGTCCACCCGGATGTTTTCTTCCTTAATTCCCAGCGGGCGCATTTCTTCCTCAGTCAGCGGCACAGGCTTGGAGCCCGGACCTACAAAACCGGTTACGCCTCTGGTATTGCGGACAACATACCAGGTATCATCATTCATGACCATGTTAAGAAGCACATATCCCGGGAACATCTTTTTCTGGACCTGCTTCGCAGCACCATTACGCATTTCCACTACTTCTTCCAGCGGAACACGCACTTCCAGGATCTGATCCTCCAGGTGTCTGTTTTCAATTGTTTTTTCAATGTTGGCCTTTACTTTGTTCTCATACCCGGAATAGGTATGAACAACATACCATTTCGCTTCTGACATACAATCACCGTTACCCTTATCTGATTATAAGATTAATACCTTCCAGAATAGCTGAATCCATAATGCTGATCATCACAGCCAGAATAATCGTGACTACTGAGACAACTACTGTCTGCTTTGCGAGAGTAGCTTTGTCCGTCCAAACGATTTTGTTGAATTCGGACTTAAGTCCCTGAAACCATGATTTTTTCTGAGTTTTATTAGCTTTGCCAGTAGATTTGTCTTTCTCTTGCATAGTCTAACCTCACAATTCTCTGTGATTACTTCGTTTCCTTGTGCAGAGTATGTCTATGGCAGAACTTACAATATTTCTTAGTCTCAAGACGCTCAGGATGGTTCTTTTTCTCCTTGGTCATATTGTAGTTACGCTGCTTGCACTCCGTACATGCCAATGTAATCTTAACGCGCACAACTTCCACCTCCAGTGTTTTCATTTGCATGGTCTTTCCTGTATCCCATTCCTCAGAACTACGCTGATTTCGGGCATAAAAAAAAGACCCAACTTCCATGTCGCTTGTCAAGTTTAGCACAGATTCCATGTTGAAGTCAAGCCTTTTCCTTGAATTCACGGAGTTTTTCCATATTTACCAAAAAAGCAGTCATAATATTAGGAAGGATTTATTTGTGATTCCCTTTCAAATCTGTATTTCCCCCTTGTCAATCAGCTTCTCCTAGTGTATGATAAGGAAGGTTCAGACCCTTTTTCGACAGTTTTTCTGTTGTAAAAAGGGTCACAGTTATATATTTTAAATAAATACAGGAGCGGATTTTATGTTTAAACGATTCATGGATGACATGAAGAAATACTGGAAATACGCAGTGTATTCTTCCAGAGCCCAGCTAAAGTCCGAAATTGCCAATTCATATCTGAACTGGCTGTGGTGGATACTGGACCCCCTTTGCTTCATGCTGATTTATGTGTTTATGTTCGGCTATGTGTTTAAATCTGACGAACAGTACTTTGCAATTTTTGTCTTTGTCGGTATTACCATGTGGGACTTCTTTAATCGATGCCTGTTGCAGAGTGTAAGGGTAATCAAAAGTAACAAGCCTATCGTTTCCAAAGTATATATACCGAAATTTATACTTGTCATAATCAGAATGTGCATTAATGGATTCAAAATGTTCATTTCCTTTCTGATTGTTGCAGTCATGCTGATCGTATGGAGAGTTCCGATCACCTGGAACATACTGTACTGTATTCCAATCCTTCTGACCCTGTTTATGCTGGTATTCGGCTTCGGTTGCTTTCTTCTGCATTACGGAGTGTTCGTGGAAGACCTTGGAAATGTACTGAATATTGCTCTGAGACTTATTTTTTACCTTACCGGTGTATTCTGGAACATTATGGACCGTCTTCCGGCTCCATATAATGCCTATATTGGAAAAGGTAACCCCATTGCCTTTCTCCTGACATCCATGCGAGAATGTCTGATCTATGGTCAGACTCCGCACCGCAAACTTCTTCTGGCATGGTTTCTAATCGGACTTGTGATCAGTATTATCGGTATCCGAAAAATCTACAAAAACGAAAACAGTTATGTAAAGGTGATATAATATGGAAGAACAGCACGCCATTGAAGTAACTGACCTTGTGATCAGTTATCAGAATCTGAAAAAAACATCTATCAAAAAAAGTCTGCTTCATTTTAAACGCCGTACCATAGATCGTTTTGTTGCAGTAAAAGGAATTTCCTTTTATGTCCGTCAGGGCGAGATTCTGGGAATTATCGGCAAAAACGGAAGCGGCAAGTCCACTACTCTGAACGCTCTGGCAGGCATTTTCTCCCCTGACAGTGGTACCATTGACCTGAAAGGCCACAGTATTTCTCTTCTTTCTATCGGAGTTGGTTTTCAGGGCGAAATGACAGGCCGGGAAAACATTATTCTTTCCGGTATGCTTCTGGGATTTTCAGAAGAACAGGTTCATGCCAAAGAGCAGGAGATTATAGACTTTGCAGAGCTTGGAGATTTTATTGACAAACCCGTAAGAACCTACTCCAGCGGTATGTATTCCAAACTGGCCTTTTCCATTACAGCTATTCTGGAAACAGATATCATGCTTATTGACGAGGTTCTCAGTGTAGGCGATCAGAAGTTTAAAAAGAAAAGCTACAATAAAATGAAAAGCCTGATCTCCAACAAAGACAGAACTGTTGTGATTGTTTCTCACAGTATTGATACTTTAAAGCAGCTTTGTGACACAGTGATGTGGATGCATGAAGGACAGATTAAAAAAATCGGGGAACCAGGGCCTGTACTTGACGAATACGTTAAATTTATGGAAAAAAGCTGAAAAGCCAAAAATCCGGAGCCTGCTTTGCAGCCTCCGGATTTTCTTTTACTCTGTTCTTTTCTTGATTTCCAAAAGTACCTGTTTGCAAATATCTGCAGAACAGGGTCTCCTTATCTCATTAAATTTCTTACTGACCTGCTCACGTTTCTGTTTCCAGGAATCCTCTCCATGGCAAAATGCCCTGAGCTCTTCTGTGAATTCTTTCATGGTTTTCGGCTTGGGTCCCGGAGTTACCTCCTCATAATCAAAGTTCATTCCCCTTCCGTCCAGATAACGTTCTTTATCATAAGGAAGGAATATCATAGGCTTATCCGTCAGAAGATAATCAATATAAATACTGGAATAGTCTGTGATCAAAAGGTCAAACATCCCAAGCATTCCAGTCACATCCCCAACCTCCTTGCTGCCAAAGCACCGGATGCGGGAATTCACAAAATCTTCTGCCGCCGTAGCCTCCTTAATGTGAAGCCGAAGAAGGAGAAGAATCTGCTCCTTCTCTAAAAAATCCTGAAACGCTTTTTTGTCAAAATCTTCAAAGGGAAAAAGTCTGGTATTTCCATAATCACGAAAGGTAGGTGCATAAAGAATCACCTTCTGATAGTTGGGTAACGCTGGATAAATTTCCCCGAGAATTTTTTTTCTGTCCGGAGGAAAAAAAATAAGATCATTACGAGGCTGCCCCCATACACGGATTTGTTCCTCACAAACCTGAAAACTTTTTGCCATAACAGGGATAAGCTCCCTGGCAGTTGTCAGTATCCAGGTATAATTCTCAGAAAAGATTTTTTTAAAATAGATGCGGGACATTTTTTTGAGATTAGGATCCATAAGTGCAATCTTTTTCAGCGGAACTCCATGCCACAGATTTATAATCAGACGATTCCTTCCAAGCCTCGGTCCATATACCGGGAGTCCTGCTGAGGTAAACCATACACCGGCCTCCAGTACTCGTCGAATTCCCTCTTTTGATTCCGTTTCAATAAAATACTGTTCACCGTACTTCTTCGATAATTCCCGGCGCAATCCTTCCTCATTAATCACAAAAATAGGAGTAATCTGCGGAAGATGCTCTTTTACATACTCAAACAAATACCTGGAATTATAATTATAATAACAGTTGTCCACAGAAGAAAATATCCAGGTATACATATCAGGCTCTTTTATTTTTTTCATTCTGACAAGCTGTGTCATACACAAATTTCTAATCTTACCCATAACTACTCCTGTCCATCAGCGATATTTCCACAAACCATGAATCGCATAGGAAATAAAAAGTACTGTACTTTTCAGTATGTTAAATCCCATATAACGGTAAACCCGGTATGTCATAATAGCAGATTTCCATTTGTTTCTGGATTTTCCGCCTTCACTGAGCCGATACTTTAAAAGTGGCTCGTTAATTCCGACCGCACACTGGTATTCTCTGAGTATCTTCAGCCAGGTAATATAATCTTCATGGCTGTCGTCATGCTCCATAGGAAAACGACTGATCACGTCTCGCCGTACCAGCACGGAAGAACAATTAATACTATTATGCTTTAACAATTCCCGGTAAGTAATCCTTTGCTTTACGGGAATATATTTTCCTGCTGATGTTCCATCTGGATGCATCAGCGCTCTTCCTGTGGAACAGATTACGGATCCTGTTTTTTCAAGAAGAATAAGTTGTTTTTTTAGCTTGTCCTTTTCCCACCAGTCATCTGCGTCCAAAAAAGCCACATAGATCCCCTTGGCTTCCCGGACTCCCCTGTTTCTTGAACCGGAAACTCCAATATTCGTTTTATTTCTGAAATAGCGTACTTCCCCACGGCTTTTGTATTCATCCATAACCTTTTCCGTACCATCCACAGAACAGTCATCAATCACAATCAACTCCAGAGATACCTTTTGTTCAAAAACAGAATCTACAGCTCTCTGAATATATTTCTCTCCGTTATATACAGGCATCACCACGGATACCAGCGGCTTTTCCATAAACCTTCTCCTACTTCTGATTTTTCAAAGCATTTTTCTGATTTTCATCAACACCTTCAGAAACCTCTTTCTGACAGAAAATCTTCACTGTCATAAGAAGAAGCTTCAGATCAAGCAGAAACGAATAATTTTCAATATAAAAAAGGTCAAGTTTCAGCTTGTCATAAGGGGTAGTGTTATATTTCCCGTAAACCTGCGCATATCCGGTAAGCCCGGCTTTTACTTTCAGGCGGTAATAAAATTCCGGCAGTTCTTTCTGGTAGTCATGCATAATGCTTTTTCGTTCCGGGCGTGGACCTACCAGAGACATATCTCCCATAAATACATTAAAAAGCTGCGGCAGCTCATCCAGATGAAGATTTCTCAGAACACGGCCTACTGGGGTAATACGGCTGTCGTTTTTTGATGCAAGGCGGGCGCCGTTTTTCTCAGAATCCACACACATACTGCGAAATTTACAGATACGGAATTCCTTTCCTCCCAGAGTCAGACGATCCTGACGGTAAAGCACAGGGCCGCCGTCATACAGCTTTACAAAAAGCGCAATGATCAACATGATCGGAGAGGAAACTACAATACCGATTCCCGATACCACAATATCAAGAACCCGTTTCATTGCTCTCTGCTCTATGGAAAGTCCCATATTCTTCGCTACAAGCAGCGGCGTGTCAAACAGATGGATCCGCTCGCTTCCCATAAGAATCACATCAGAAATCTTCGGACTCATATAACAGCGAATAGAATGGGCAAAACAGTACTTCAGATAACGGTTTCGGATATTTGACGGAAGATCCCAGATGATTACTCCCTCATAGTCTCTCATCATCTGATGAATAGCCTTTTCCCCCTTATCTACATGAACTTTTCCGCTGACATTATACTTGTCACTGCGTGAATTCATTTTCTGGATCAGATCTCCCGGATCTCTGTCCCCATAGATCACAAGAAGCTTACGGGCGCCATAAAGTCTGGAATAAATAAACCGGGATCCCCATACCCAGACGATGATGATAACAATCTGAACAAGAGTCATTTCCACCATAGGCCATGGATCCAGAAACCATCTATTGATCAGAGTGATCTGAAGGTAGGTTATGATATTTGTACAGATCGCAGCAAGAGTCATAGAGTAAAATACATCTATCTTTTTCAGGTATCCTACTCTCAGTCCCCCGTAGAACTTGGAGAACATAAAGCTGATCAGTCCATAAATAGCGATCAGAACCCAGTTTCCCTTTCTCCAGAAGGGTTCAAAAATCAGCCCTCTGTAAAAATCATACCAGATATAGGCAAATACTGCTGTCTGAGCGATTACGACAATACTTGCCAGGCAATACACAATAAATCTCTTAAAATCATCTCTTTTTTTCACAAAAGATCCCTCTTATCTCTGTTGATTCAGGAATATATCATATCCCTGCTTCTGTCTTTATTGTTTCCTTTTAACCCTGTTATTATAACGTAAATCTCCGGTCCCGTCCAGTAATTCACAGATTCTCCGATCCCCTGTATTTTCAATACGCTTTATTCATATGTACTTTTACTGCACCTTTTTGTCGAACCATGTTTTTTCTTGTCATATATCACATATTTATTTTTATTTGTTTCATTTTTTAATACAGTTTTAACAAAATTTGAGCATTTTTCTTGCATTTTTTAACATAAACCAGTAGAATTTTTCAGCTAAAAAATGTATAATAAAAAAGTACAAGCATATAAAAGGAAAGTGAGGGTTCACTATGAAACAAAACAACATGTTAGCGATGATTTTAGCTGGCGGACGTGGCAGCAGACTCCATGAACTTACAAACAAAGTAGCCAAACCCGCAGTTTCATACGGCGGAAAATACCGCATTGTTGATTTCCCTTTAAGTAACTGCGCAAACAGTGGAGTGGATATTGTAGGTGTTCTTACACAGTATGAATCTGTTCTGCTTAACAGCTATGTCGCTGCCGGCGGACGCTGGGGACTTGATGCAAGAGAAAGCGGCGTATTTGTACTTCCTCCCCGCGAGAAGGCTGACGCGGATCTGGATGTATACCGTGGAACTGCAGATGCGATTTCACAGAATATTGATTTTATTGATAACTATGCTCCGGAATATGTTCTGATCCTTTCCGGAGACCATATTTACAAAATGAACTATGCAAAAATGTTGGCTTACCACAAAGAAATGAATGCAGATGCTACCATCGCTGTTATTGAGGTTCCCATGAAAGAAGCAAGCCGCTTTGGTATCATGAACACAGACGGCGAAGGACATATTGTTGAATTTGAAGAAAAACCGGAGCATCCAAAGAGCAATCTTGCTTCCATGGGTATTTATATTTTTAACTGGAAGCTTCTGCGCAAAATGCTCCTTGCAGATATGAAAAGTGCTGATTCTCACCATGATTTCGGCAAGGATATCATTCCTCAGCTTCTTGCTGACAACAGAACTCTGGCAGCTTATAAATACCAGGGTTACTGGAAAGACGTTGGAACCATTGACTCCCTCTGGGAAGCAAATATGGATCTTCTGGACAGCAACAACGAACTGGACCTGAACGACCCTACCTGGAAAATATATACCGAAGATATCCCCGCTCTGCCTCAGTACATAGGTCCGGATGCCAAAATCAACCGTGCATTTATTACACAGGGCTGTATTGTAGAAGGTGAAGTAAAAAATTCCGTTCTTTTTACCGGCGCAAAAGTAGGCAAGGGCGCAAAGGTCATTGACAGTGTTCTCATGCCCGGTGTAGAGGTTGAAGAAAATGCTGTTGTTCAGAGAGCTCTTGTGGCTGAAGACATCCACATTGGCAGCGGCGCCTGTGTGGGAAGCGCAGACAGCGAGCATATCGAGCTTGTTTCCAAACGTGTAAAGGGGGTAGAATAAAATGGCTAACGCTTTTGGAATTATTGCATCATCAGGAACTCATATTAAGGTGGAAGGTCTTTTAGATTACCGTCCTATCGCAGCATTTTCTTTCCTTGGACGTTACCGCGTCATTGACTTTCCGATCTCCAATATGAGCAACAGCGATATTGATCATATTCAGGTATATATAAGACGTAAACCCCGTTCTCTGGTAGAACATCTGGGAACCGGCCGTCATTATAACATCAACTCCAAAAAAGGCAGACTGCAGATTCTTTTTGCACAGAACAGCTCTGAAAATGATGTTTATAACACAGATATCGCAGGCTATCTGGAAAACATCGAAATGATCGAACGTGTGCATCAGCCATATGTGATCATTGCTCCAAGCTACATGGTTTATGCAGCAAATTACGATACTCTTCTCCAGACTCATATTGATTCCGGAGCAGATATCACTCTTTTATATCACTCTGTTGATAACGCCAAGGAAGCTTTTCTCAACTGTGATATTCTGAACCTGAACAAACAGAAAGGTGTGGAATCTATTGAAAAGAACCGCGGCAGCGCCAAAAACCGCAATATCTTTATGGACACCTATATTATGAAAAAAGATCTTTTTGTAGAACTGATTCATAAGGCTAAAAAAATGTCCTCCATGATCACTCTTCCGCAGATCGTAAACGCATCCTGCAGTGAGCTTGATATCCGCGGAGTGGCACACAGAGGCTACTTTGCAAGTATCACAGATTTCAAGAGCTATTTTGATGCCAATATGTCCCTGATCGATCTGAAAAATTCACTAAATCTTTTCAATCCGGAATGGCCGATCTACACTAGGACAAACGATTCCTGCCCCACACAGTATTTTGACAATGCTGACGTGAAAAATTCCGTTGTATCCAATGGCTGTCTGATTGAGGGAACTGTAGAAAATTCCGTTATCGGCCGTGGATGTCAGATCAAAAAGGGCGCAGTTGTCAAAAACTGTGTGATCCTGGCAAACAGTATTATCGGTGAAGATGTCCATGTGGAAAATCAGGTAATTGACAAATGGGCTCAGATTACCCGTGAAAGAGAAATCGTGGCAGAAGCCGGGCATCCGGGATATATCCGAAGAGACGATATCCTGTAAAACAAGGTATTCTCTAAATTAATCAGGCGGCGCAAACTGTTCATCAGTCTGTGCCGCCTGCTTTTTCTTTATATGATCACTGTGATCTTTTCATGATTTTTCCATTCGGACTTTCTGCGGTAATTTTTCCTTTATGTGCCTGAACAATCGCTTTTGCTACAGAAAGCCCGATTCCTGAACCTCCTGTAGAGGAATTTCTGGAACTGTCCAGTCTGTAAAACCTCTCAAACAGAACATCCAGTTTTCCCACGGGAAGTTCCTCTGCATCATTAAAAATTTCCAACTGGCATTTCTTTCCTTTTTTTCTTCAAAGCAATTCTTATTTTTCCACCTTCAGGCGTATATTTTACAGCGTTATCCACAAGAATCCCCACAATCTGGCGAAAATCCCTCTCATTTCCTGTAAAAAGATTTCCCTCATCTACCAGCTGTTCCATTTATTTTCCTCCCGTCCGGACAGGGGCTTCATAAGGCTGCACCGTTTCCAATGCCGCATCAGAAGCAGAAATTTCTGTTTTTTCACCTATATCCCTGTTTTCATCCAAACGGTTGAGAGCTTCCGCCATTCATTTCAAAAATACTGTTTCCCACCTGAGAATCTCCCGACATACTCTGATACAGGATTCATTCCAGGTGCAGTCATTCTGTTCCAAATCACTCATATTTCCTGTCAGATCTGAATCAAAAAGATGAATGGAATTCAGACCTTCTATACAAATAGCCTCAGAACCGTTGGCAGTAAGCACCGCATTATTTACTGCAATATCTGCTGTACTGTAAATAGCCGGAGAGCCCACACCGTTGGAAGTATAGGTTCCGCCGTCCACTACCATCTTTCCGCCTCCTCTGTCGCTTCGGATAGCTGCCGCGGATTCTCCGTTTGTCTCCACATTCATGTCTCAGGCATAAAGTGTTCCGCCTCCTGCCGCATGGATACCTCCTGCTGTATCTTTCTGAGTGTTGTTTTTGTTTGGATGGGGACAGTTTATAAGAAGAAGTTTAAATAAGCCTTAGAAAAAATAAATTTATCAAATGAGCATTTATCATTCAGTCAGTCCTTTGTCGTTTCCATACTTCTGTATAACAGAATACGGAAAATACAAAATCACGCAATATTCTTTGTCCTTTTCTGAAGCTTCCAAATATCCCTGCATATGTTCCATCATAACAGATATATTCTGTAACCCGATACCTGTTTTATGGGCTGTCTGCTCTGTCTGAGCAACTGTATTTCTGATTAAAATACCAGTGTAATTTTCTTCATAAAGAATCTGTACCTGGATGGGATTATTTCTGCTGGCATACTTTTCAATATTGGAAATAATATTATTCATGATTCTTCCAAATAAATCTGTATTTATTCGCACAGCAGCAGGATTCCATTCAAGCATTTCCGTATCTACTGTAAATCCTTCATCTTCCAGCAAAACACATAATTCGGAAAGATAATCTCCAAATGCACTGAATATGTCTTCAGGTTCTTCCAATTCAACCTTATGCTGTGAATTGACAAAAAAATATTCAAACATCTGGTCTGACAAATTCCTTATCTGAATCACCTTATCCAGAGACTTTTGAATATATTCATCTGTAACAATTCTGTTTTTCTGCTGTTTTTTAAGAATTTCCAGATAGGTCATCAGTCCTGTTAAAGGTGTACGAAGATCATGAGACATTCCCAGAACAAGCTTTTCCTGTGCCGCCCGCAATTCCTGTTCTGACTGCTCTCTTTGTATAAGAGTCTGTCTCATTATTTCCAGTCCTCCTGCCAGCTGAGCCAGCTCATCATTTCCTGTTACTGTAACATGTTCCTGCAGGTTTCCCTTACTGATAACATCTACTTCTTCTTTCAGACACTGGATATATTTTAAATCCTCCTGCATTTCATATGAAAATATTCCTATGCACACAGCAAATCCCACAATTACAGAAACTCCTGCCAGAATATCATAATATTTATCTGCAAACCCCTCGTAAAGATATACATCTGCATTCCCATCTGCAAATTTTATTGTGTGAAATACTTTCCAGGAAAAATCAGTGATTTCTCTGCTTCCCGGAGTGAGAATGCCATCATATGAAACATCAAATAACAGCCACTTATCTCTGGAAACTGTAAATTCTCGAATATTACGCTGAGTCGCCCATTGTTTCAACTGTTTATGATCTACCGCTTTTAAACAATTTTTATCCACATAATTCTGAAGCTCATCTGCTCTCCGAATTTCTCTTTTATAAATATAACCTGTATTAAAAAAGAACTGCTGCAGGCAGCCCTTTCCTCCAAAATACAAAAGTCCCATAACAAACAAGCCTGCCAGCAGTCCTCTGACTAAGCGCCGGACCATTTTTCCGGTCAGACTGTCTTTATTGATTCTCCCCAAAACGATACCCCTTTCCCCACACAGTCTGTATCATCTCAGGCTTCTGAGGATCATCTTCTATTTTTGTCCTCAATCTCCTGATATGAACCATAACCGTATTTCCGGAGGAATACAGAAAAGGTTCCTCCCATAAGCTCTCATACAGATTTTTTACAGAAAAAATCTTCTGAGGATTTTCCATCATTAGCAACAGCAGTCTGTATTCCATTTCTCGGAGATGAATTTCCTCTCCCTCACGGTAAACTTCATTGTACTGTGTATTTAACTTAAGCTTACCATATTCCAGCCACTGTTCTGTTTTTTTTCCTGTATTCAGCGGCTGACTGTAAACACAATATCTGCGAAGAAGAGCTTTCACTCTTGCCAGAAGCTCTGCGTAAGAAAACGGTTTTACCAGATAGTCGTCCCCTCCTGCCATCAAACCGATCAGTTTGTCTGATTCCTGCCCTTTAGCAGTCAGAAATAATACTGGAACATGAGAAGTTTTTCGAATTTCTTCACATGTCTTTATACCGGAGATTCCGGGCATCATAACATCCAGTATAATCAGATCTGTTTCTGCTGAAAGCTTTTTCAGACACTGGAATCCATCTTCTGCCTCCTGCACAGTATAACCTTCTCCCTCCAGCAGAATTCTTACGCCCTCCCGGATCGCTTCATCATCTTCCACAATTAAAATATGATTTTTCATTTTATCCTCTTATCCTGCATTTTACGCTGCGTACACCCATATTTGCTGCCATTGAGAAGAAAGTGTTGCATAATCCCATTTTTTTGAACTGTTCGTATAACTGAAAGGATCATTTACACAAAATCCATCCGATGTATAATCATAGATTACAATAAAATGTCCCTGTGCAGAAAAATCTCCAGGTCCCATAGCACAGATAATCATATTTCCATCCTCAAGCCGATCTTCCAGTTCCCACTGTTCCAGAGAAGCAAACTGAGAGGCAATTACCCCATACGCAGACGCACACTCATTCATAAAAGACCAGGCTGTTCCAGTTCCCATTATGTAATATCCGCCTGTCATTGCCTCTTGTGCCAGCATATCCGGCAATGCATCAGAATTTCGCGTTAGACTGTATATGACCATTGCCATACAGGTAGGACCGCATCCGGATATCCCAATATTACTCTGTCCATATGGCTGATATCCCCATCTTTCATCCCATTGAATAAACAACGGGTATTTCTTCAGTTTTTCTCTGAATGTAAGCCCTGCTTCCTGTGCAGTCTGTTCCACCGGATATTTTTTCACAAAATCCAGTAGTTCCGGATTTCGTTTCAGATCCTCCAGCAGAACAGGGGGATAATCCTCGGAATGTTCAAATATTTCTTTCCACTCATTACTGTTTATTATCTGATTCCTTTTTGTTTCTGTCAATATCATGCTGTCATCTCTTCCTGAAATTATAAATCTCCCTGTCAGAACAACGATCAGAAAAACAGAATACCAGATGATCTTCTTCCTTCTATTCTTTTTCTGCTGCTTTCTTTTCCTTTTTCTCATAATATTTTACCATTATTATAATTACAATGAATCCAACTACTGCAGGAATCGCTGCAGTAAAGCCAACTGCTCCGTTAATTCCGGTCAGTAATGGATTTTCTGTATTTACCGTATAGGTCCATATGGCTGGAAAATTCTGCTCCATATCAATATGCAGAATCTGGCTTTCTCCTGACAGGATATTATACATTCCATGTATGACAACCGCAGACCATATGGAACGGGACTGGATTGTAACAAGCGAAAGAGCCCAGCCAATAATTCCAACAGACACAATCAGTAAAACAACCTTTTTCCAGTCCGAGCTGTCAATGTACTCCAAATGATACAAAGCAAATAAAATACTTGAAATAAACACTGCTGTTTTCTTTTCAAAAGCACTTTGCAAGGTACTCAAGATCATTCCCCTGAAAACCATTTCCTCTGTAACTGCAGGCAAAATACCAAGAGATAAAACAGAAAGAGTCAGAGCATTTATCATTTCTTTCATTGTAAGATTTTGTGAAGCAAATGTTCCCTTTACAAAAAGAAAATAAAAGCAGCATATTGCCAACGGCATAATAACTGCTGTAACGCACCATTTTCTTTCCGGGAAAGGTTTCCCCAATCGAAGATCCTGCATTTTTATCTTCATAATATATCTGGTATATAAATAAAAAGCAGCCAACAGACTGGAAATATTCAATGCCACATACAAAATACGTGCCCAGGGATTTGTATCACATATATTATAGGCTGCCGTAAGACTGCATTCCGATGTCAGAACCAGCATGATCCATGCAGCCATAACATGGACGATTGATTTTATTCTCATAAAGTACCCCTTTAACTTATAAGATGGTTATAAGATAACATATATTTCTTACAGTATGTCTTAACAGGTTCTTAACTTTTCTTAACTATTTCACATGGATCCGGTCACAACCTGGCAGACCAATTTTATTTCCCGGAAAGATTGTTACAAAATACCCTGCTTTAACAGCAAATAAAAAGCAGCTTTATAGCAGACCTCTGTTTCACCTGTTATAAAACTGCTTTTCGTTTCGGCTTATCCTGTGTATTTCTATAGCATCCGGCTTTTCATATCGCCGGAGCTTCCCCGGTTCTCCCCCGGCAGAGATCTCAGAACTTCCTGAATCTCTCATATCGCTTTTCCAGAAGTACTTCTTCAGAATAATTTCTGTATTCTTCCAGAAAATCTGTTATTTCCTTGTCCAGAATATCTGTCACCTGATAAAGTGTCTGTTCACTGTATCCCTCTGGTTCACAGATCACTTTCTCAATGATTCCCTGAGAATAAAGATCAGCCGCAGTGAGCTTCATTACCTCTGCCGCCTCTTTTGCCTTTGTGCTGTCCTTCCATAAAATACTGGAAAATCCTTCCGGGGAAAGAATGGAATAGACTGCATTCTCAAGCATCCATACCTGATCTCCTGCTGCCAGAGCAAGCGCCCCTCCGCTTCCTCCCTCACCTGTAATTATGGTAAGTACCGGAACCGTCAGGCCGGCCAGTTCCATCAGGTTGTCTGCAATGGCTGCTCCCTGTCCTCTCTCTTCTGCCTCAATACCGCAGAAAGCTCCCGGAGTGTCTACAAAGCAGATCACCGGCCGGCGAAATTTTTCCGCCTGCTTCATTAGCCGCAGCGCCTTCCGATACCCCTCCGGCATAGGCATACCGAAGTTTCTGTGTATGTTTTCCTTTGTATCGCAGCCCTTTTCCTGAACGATCACTGTTACCGGCATCCCGTGAAAAGCAGCAATCCCGCCGATCACTGCAGGATCGTCTCCGTATTTCCGATCTCCGTGCAGCTCCATGAAATCCGTGAACAATGACTTAATGTAGCTGCTGCCCGAAGGTCTCTCCAGTTTCCTGGAAATCTGAACACGCTCCCATGCCGTATGTTCCGTCCTGCTGTTCTGGCAAAACTCTTTTTCGCAAAATGAGTCTGAGGTCTCCTGTGAAAAAATATGCTTCTCTCTGTCGGCTGTACCTACGTTGTCAGACAGCTTCACTTCTGCCGCTGATCTGTTATTGATCTCCTGTACTTTATCTGAGCCCGCCAGATCAGTTCCCTCTGTCTTGCTTTTTCCACCATGAAGCTTCAAAAGCTTTGTCAGGGTTCTCTTCAGATTTTCCCGTTTCACGATTTCGTCCACAAATCCATGCTCCAGGAGAAATTCTGCTCTCTGGAAGCCTTTGGGAAGCTTCTGGCGAATTGTCTGCTCGATCACTCTTGGACCTGCAAATCCGATCAGGGCTCCCGGCTCCGCCAGTATCACATCTCCCAGCATGGCAAAGCTGGCTGTAACGCCTCCCGTAGTAGGCTCGGTCAGAACAGAAATATAAAGAAGTCCCGCGTCACTGTGCTTTTTCAGTGCTGCCGAAGTTTTTGACATCTGCATAAGAGAAGTAATTCCCTCCTGCATTCTGGCGCCACCGGAACAGGCAAAAAGAATCACCGGAAGCTGTTCCCGGGTGGCACGCTCCACGGCTCTTGTAATTTTTTCGCCTACAGCCCATCCCATACTTGCCATAAAAAAACGGCCGTCGCACACACCGATCACTGCTTCCCGACCGTTGATACGTCCCTTTCCTGTAACAACAGCTTCCTGAAGCCCTGTTTTCTCCCTTACAGAATTAAGCTTTTCTTCATAGCCCCGGTATTCCATTGGATTTCCGCCAACAAGATCTTTGTCCCATTCCTCGAAGCTTCCCTCGTCTGTAATCATACGGATTCTTGTATATGCATGGATCCTGAAATATCCGCCGCATTTCGGGCAGATATAGTTTCCGTTTTTTACATCCTCGGTGACGATTGCCGCTCCGCACTTATTGCATTTGCGCAGAAGTCCCTGAGGAACCTCAGGCTTCAAAGTACCGGTGTGCTTTGCGCTCTGTTCCCTGTACAGACTTTTTGTTTTTTTGAACATATTTTCCAGCTTCATGCTCCATTACCTCTGCCTTCCATTCGTTCAATAAATTCCACATCTGTATTTCCGGTAAGAAAATCCGGATGATTCAGAATTTCATACTGATAATCTACATTTGTGTCGATTCCTTCTATGATAATCTCCCCAAGAGCGCTCTGCATTTTACGGATCGCCTCATCCCTGTTTTTTGCCCACACGATCAGCTTTGCGATCATAGAGTCATAATAGGGCTGGACTGTATAACCGCTGTACACTGCAGAGTCGATCCGGATTCCCTTGCCTCCGGGAAAGTACATATCTGTAATGGTTCCGGGAGAAGGACGGAAGCCTTTTTCCGGATTTTCCGCATTGATCCTACATTCAATGGCATGACCTGTAATATGGATATCCTTTTGTCTGTAGGAAAGGGGTTGTCCGGATGCAATACGGATTTGTTCTTTTACAAGATCCACCCCTGTGACCCACTCTGTAACCGGATGTTCTACCTGGATCCGGGTATTCATTTCCATAAAATAAAAGCTTCCGTCCCTGTCCAGAAGGAATTCAATGGTTCCGGCATTCACATAGCCGCAGGCCTTTGCAGCCTTTACTGCAGCCTCTCCCATTTTTTTGCGCAGCTTATCTGAAATAATCTCACAGGGAGACTCCTCGATCATTTTCTGATGATTTCTCTGAACAGAACAGTCCCTCTCACCCAGATGTATTACGTTTCCTTTCTGATCTGCAAGAATCTGAAACTCAATATGTCTGGGTTTCCTGACAAAATGCTCCACATACATGGTATTGTCGCCAAACGCCATCCGGGCTTCCTTCTGAGCCGTACAAAAGCTTTCCGCAAAATCCTCAGGAGAATCCGCTGTCCTCATTCCTTTTCCGCCGCCTCCAAGAGCCGCCTTGATGATTACAGGATATCCGATTTTTTCTGCCTCTTCAAATCCTGCCTCCGCTGTATAAATTGCTTTTTCACTTCCCGGGATTACCGGAACCCCTGCTGCAGCCATGGTATTTTTGGCAGCCTGTTTATTGCCAAGACTTGCGATCACATGAGAGGGAGGCCCGATAAAAGTAATATGGCACTGCTCGCACAGCTCTGCAAATCTGCTGTTTTCTGACAAAAATCCAAATCCCGGATGAACCGCATCCGCTCCTGATACAATGGTCGCACTTATGATATTTTCCATACTGAGATAGCTCTGAGAAGAAGGAGCCGGGCCAATGCAGACAGCTTCATCTGCAAGCTGTGTATGCAGAGCCTCTCTGTCAGCCTCCGAATAAACAGCTACTGTTTCAATTCCCATTTCCCTGCAGGCACGGATGATCCGCACTGCAATCTCTCCTCTGTTTGCTATCAGCACTTTTTTTATCATATTTACCACCTATCCAATCATAAAGGTCAGTTCCGCATCTGCAACAACTTTTCCGTCCACGCTGGCAACTGCATGTCCGACCCCTACAGGTCCCTTGCATTTAATGATCTTTGTCTCAAGCTTCAGTTTATCTCCCGGAGCAACCTTTCCCCGGAAACGGCAGCTTTTTATTCCTCCGAAATATGCAGTTTTTCCTTTATTTTCTTCCTTGCTTAAAATGGCTACCGCGCCGGTCTGAGCAAGAGCCTCCACGATCAGAACACCCGGCATCACCGGTTCCTGAGGAAAATGACCTCTGAAAAAATCCTCATGAAAGGTCACACATTTATATCCTGCCGCAAACTCTCCCGGCTCATAGTCCTCTATGTAATCTATAAGAAGAAACGGATGTCTGTGAGGAAGAATCTCTTCAATTTCTTTAATTCCCAAATGCTTCATGCTGCACCTCTTTTTATTTTATTCTGAAAAGGGGCTGTCCGTACTCTACCATCTGGCCGTTTTCCACCAGAATTTCCGTCACGATTCCCTCATATTCACTTTCAATTTCATTCATCAGCTTCATGGCTTCCACAATTCCCAGAGTTTTTCCTTTTTTCACTCCGTCGCCCACTGCCACAAAGGGCTCTGCGTCTTCTGAAGGAGCCGCATAAAAAGTTCCCACAAGGGGAGATTTTATCAGTTTTCCTTCCTGAACTTCCCCGTTTCCGTCCATTGCTGCTTCCGGCGCCTGCCGGGTTTCTGTGTTTTGTGGTAAAACAGACGGTATGCTTTGTACATTCTGATTCTGCGGGGTTCCCTCCATTGGAAGGACAAGCTCTGTTTTTGGCGTTTCCCTGACAAAGCGCAGGGTGGTACCGTTTTCTTCATACTGAAATTCTGTCAGTTCAGAGTCCGACACAGCCTTTATCAACGTAAGAAGATTATCAAATTCCATACTTACCTCTTTCTTGCTCACTGTTTCTGAGCATCCAGGTATCCTCTTGAGGATTACCTCTTTCTTGCTCGCTGTTTCTGAGCATCCAGGTATCCTTTTATGGATTACCTCTTTTCTGCTCGCTGTTTCTGAGCATCCAGGTATCCTCTTGAGGATTACCTCTTTTCTGCTTAATCGAATTTTTTTATTAACAGTGTGGCGTTATGTCCCCCAAATCCCAGGGAATTGCTCATAGCGTAACGGATCTCCTTTTTCACCGGGGCGCCAAGTACATAGTTCAGATCGCAGCCTTCTCCCGGTGTTTCGGTTCCCATTGTCTGGTGGATAAAGCCTTCCTGAAGCTCCTTTACACAGGTGACAAGCTCTGCGCCTCCTGCTGCGCCAAGCAGATGTCCGATCATGGATTTTGTAGAGTTTACCAGAACCTTTTCCGCCGCTGCGCCAAAGGCAAGGTGAATGGCTCTTGTTTCAAAAAGATCGTTATGATGAGTGCTTGTTCCATGAGCATTGATATATTCCACTTCCTCCGGACATACGCCTGCTTCTTCCATGGCAAGGCTCATTGCCTTTGCGGCTCCGCTTCCGTCCTCAGCAGGAGAGGTAATGTGATATGCATCTGCAGTAGCCCCGTAACCGACTATCTCTGCATAAATTCCCGCTCCTCTTGCCCTGGCATGCTCCAGCTCCTCCAGTACCACAATGCCTGCGCCTTCGCCAAGAACAAATCCGTCTCTGTCTTTGTCAAATGGAACAGATGCCTTTAAAGGGTTGTCCGTTTCTGTAAGAGCAGTCAGTGCGTCAAATCCTGCAACTCCCGTAGGACAGATACAGCTTTCCGCGCCTCCTGCCACCATAATGTCCGCGTCTCCGTACTGGATCGCCCGAAAAGCATCTCCAATGCTGTGGGTTCCTGACGCACAGGCAGTCACCACGTCTGTACATTTTCCTCTCAGGCCAAGCTCAATGGAAACATTTCCTGCAGCCATATTGGAGATCATCATAGGCACCATCAGAGGAAGCGCACGGCCGGGTCCCTTCTGAGTGATTCTGTCATAGCAAAGCTCCACCTGACGGAGATCTCCAACTCCGGAACCAATGATAACTCCCGCCCGGAAAGCATCTTCTTCCTTCATATCCAGCCCGGAATCCTCAAAAGCTTCTTTGGCTGCCGCAACTGCATACTGAGAAAAAAGAGCCATACGTCTTACCTGTTTAGGTTCCATATACTTTTTAGGTTCAAAGCCTTTTACCTCAGCTGCAAGCTTTACCTTATAGCCCTGGGCGTCAAATCTGGTGATCGGTCCGATTCCCACCTTTCCGGCACAGATTCCCTGCCAGAACTCCTGTACATTGTTTCCTGTGGGCGTCACTGCTCCCAGTCCTGTAATTACTACTCTCCGCCTGCTCATATTACCATTCCTCCGTCAACCTGAACGACCTGTCCGGTAATGTAAGAAGCATCTTCTGATACAAGAAATGCCACTGTCTTCGCTACATTCTCCGGCTTTCCAAAATGCCCCAGGGGAATCTGTGCCGCAGAAGCCTCTTTCACAGAATCAGGCAGGATCTGAGTCATTTCTGTTTCTATAAATCCCGGAGCCACTGCGTTTACTGTAATTCCTCTGGATGCCAGTTCTCTTGCCGCTGTCTTTGTAAGTCCGATCACACCTGCTTTGGACGCCGCATAATTTGCCTGTCCTGCATTTCCGGCAATTCCTACCACAGAAGCCATATTTACAATTCGTCCGCTTTTCTGTCTCAGCATCTGTCTGGAAACAAAACGCAGCATGTTAAAGGTTCCTCCCAGATTCACATCAACTACGCTGTCAAAGTCCTCCCTGGACATCCCCATCAGGAGCCCGTCTTTTGTGATTCCTGCATTATTTACAAGGATATTTATTTTTCGGTATTTTTTTACAATATCTCTGACAGCCTGTTCACAGGCTTTATAATCCGCAACATTCCACTGTAAAGCTTCTGCACAGCCGCCGTTTTCTTCAATTTCTTTTTTTACTTTTTCTGCCCGGTCAGCTGAACCGTTATAATTAATAATCACAAAAATTCCTTTTGCTGCCAGCTCCAGAGCAACTGCTCTTCCAATTCCTCTGGATGCGCCTGTTACTACAGCTACCTGCTTTTCTGTATACTCCGCCATGTTTCCCCTTTCCTGCAATCATCCACTGTCTGTTTTATTATTCTGAATAAATATGTCCTTAAACTCACCTGTTCTGCATGTTTTTCCCTGCATGGCTGCACAAATCGCCCAGCGCTTATACATACCGCATTACTGCTTCCATGCCTTTCGGAAATTACATGTCCCCCTCCACTGGTTCTGTTCCCCTCGGCAATTACATGTCCTTCCCGCTGTTTCTGTTCCCTTCGGAAATTCTGCCGATCACTGCTTCAGCAGTTCCCCGCATACAGCTTCCGCTTCTTCCCAGGTACTGATCCGGTACATATTTACATTTTTATCTATTTTTTTCATAAAACCGCTGAGGGTTTTCCCCGGGCCAATCTCCACAAAGGTGTCAATTCCCTGCGCGATCATTGCTCTCATGCTCTGCTCCCAGCGAACCGAAGAGCTTACCTGTCTCACCAGAAGTTCTTTTATGGCTTCTCCGCTCTTCACCACTTCCGCTGTCACGTTTGTCACATAGGGAATGTCCGGATCCTTAACAGAAACCTTTTTCAGAACCTCTTCCAGCTTTTCTCCTGCCGGTTTCATCATTGGAGAATGAAAAGGACCGCTGACCTTTAAAGAAAGTACCCTTCTGGCCCCGGCTTCTTTAAGAACTGCAGCCGACTGTTCCACTGCTTCCTTTTCCCCTGTGATCACGATCTGTCCGGGACAGTTATAATTTGCAATAAAAACACCTTCAAGATCATGAACAGTTCTTTCCACAGCTTCTCCGTCCATTCCAAGAACAGCGGCCATAGCTCCGGTTCCTTCCGGCGCCGCATGTTCCATGAATATCCCTCTGGCGCGGACAGTGCGGACTGCATCCATACCGCTCATACTGCCTGCTGCTGCAATCGCACAGTATTCACCAAGGCTTAAACCTGCTGTCATTTCCGGATAAAGTCCTCTTTTTTCCAGTTCACGGGTAATAGCAAGACAGGCTGTGACCATAGCCGCCTGAGTATATTCTGTTTTGTCCAAGAGGTCATTTTTCTGAAAACAGATTTCCCGGACATCAAAATCCAGTATACTGGAGGCTTGATCAAAAACAGCCTTTGCCTCCTGGCTTTTTTCATAAAAATCTCCTGCCATTCCCACTTCCTGGGCTCCCTGTCCGGGATAAAGAAATGCAATCCTGCTCATACTGTTCCGCTCCATTTCCTAAATATCATGTTCCTGTTCCGCCTGCTCTCTGCAAAAATCTTTTTACTGTTTCCTTTGTTCACAGAATAATATCGTGCGGACAGTTACGAAATCTCTTTAACATTTATTCCTGCCATGGCTTCCTGATCATTAAATCCTCAGCCCTGGAAACCATTCTGCTGATAATCTCCCTGCAGGAAAGGCTTTCCTTTACAAGTCCGGCGCTCTGGCCTGCCATCAGACTTCCGTTTCTGGTATCGCCGTCCTGCACTGCTTTTCTTAAGCCTCCAAGTGTAAGTGCTTCAAGAGCCTCAAAATCAGCCCCGCTTTTTTCCATTTCCAGATATTTTCTGGACATGTCATTGCGCAAAACCCGGATAGGATGACCTGTTGTGCGTCCTGTAACACGGGTATCAATATCCTTTGCCCTTAAGATACTGTCTTTATAATTCTGATGGATCACAGACTCACGGGAAGCTGCAAAAGCAGTGCCGACCTGCACGCCTTCCGCTCCCAGCATAAACGCTGCTGCCATTCCTCTTCCATCTGCAATGCCTCCGGCAGCGATCACCGGAATCTCCACTGCATCCGCCACCTGCGGTACCAGTGTCATTGTAGTGATCTCTCCGATATGTCCTCCGGCCTCTGTTCCCTCTGCCACAACTGCATCTGCGCCGCAGCGCTCCATACGTCTGGCCAGAGCAGTGGAGGCGACTACCGGAATCACCTTCACCCCTGCCGCTTTCCAGTCTGCCATATATTTTTCCGGGCTTCCGGCTCCTGTTGTAACAATGGGAACCTTTTCTTCCACAATGACTTTTGCCACCTGATCTGCTTCCGGGCTCATGAGCATAATGTTGACTCCAAAAGGTCTGTCAGTCATTTCTCTCACCTTTTTGATCTGCTCTCTTACCCACTCTGCAGGGGCTGCGGCAGCCGCAATCAGTCCAAGGCCTCCTGCGTCTGACACTGCAGCCGCCAGACTGGACTCAGCCACCCACGCCATACCGCCCTGGATCACAGGATATTCAATTCCCAATAATTCTGTAATTTTTGTTTTCATAATAAATCCTCATCTGAATCATCACCGATTTTGAAAGCTGCGGCTTACAGCCTTCAAGCATTTTTGCATATTCTTACGATTTCTTTGTTTTGCAAAATATCAGCCCGAAGGTTACTTATTCTCTTCCAGGTACGCTGCCGCAGCGCCTACGGTTGTTATTTTTTCCAGATCCTCGCTTGGAATCTCTACTCCAAATTCCTCTTCCAGGGCCATTGCCAGCTCAAAAAGATCAAGGGAATCTGCATGAAGATCCTCTGTAAAAGAAATGTTCTCTGTAATGCTTTCTGCTTCTGCTCCAAGTGTTTCTGCTGTGATCTCAATAATTTTCTGTAACATAATAATCTCCTTTTCTGCTATATCTCTGATTTTTGAATTTATTTTTAAATACCCCATTCCAGTACAGATGCCCCCCAGGAAAGCCCTGCCCCAAAGCCTGCCAGAACAAGCTTCTGGCCTTTTTTCAGCTTTCCGTTCCGGTTCATTTCATGGAGAAGTATGGGGATACTTGCCGAGGAAGTATTGCCATATTCCTGAAGATTCATGGGAAACCTTTCAATTCCCATTCCCAGTCTCCTGGCTGCTGCTTCTACGATCCTGCGGTTTGCCTGGTGAAGAATAAACCAGTCAATTTCTTCTGTTTTTAAATTGTTTTTTTCCAGTACCCGGCGGATCGCTTCCGGAACACTTCTGACAGCAAACTGAAATACTTCCCTTCCGTCCATAAACAGATACTTCTCTGATTTCAGGGCTGCGCTCCCGGCTGTTTCCGTCTGCGGCTCCCTATTCGGACTGCTTTTCACTGCCGGACAGGTCAGAGCCTCTCCGCCCCGTCCGTCTGACCGGGCAAAGGAAGCATAATTCCTGCCTTCCCGGGCGCACAGCATCACAGCCCCCGCCCCGTCTCCGAAAAGAATACAGGTTCCCCGGTCTTTCCAGTCAACGATCCGAGAAAGTCTTTCACTTCCCACAACAAGAATGTTTTTATAGATTCCTGACGATATGTAGGCCTGCGCAGTCTGATATGCAAACAGAAATCCACTGCATGCCGCATTCAGATCAAAGCCTGCCGCCTGATAAAGCTCCAGTTCCTTTTGTATCCCGCACGCAGTGCATGGAAAAATCTGATCCGGTGTGGAAGTCGCTGCTATGATCAGATCTACTTCATCGGAACTGATGCCTGATTCCTCTATTGCCTGCCGGGCTGCTTCCGCCCCCATAGACACTGTGGTTTCTTTTTCCGCAATGTGTCTTCTGAGTACCCCGGTACGTTCCCGTATCCACTGATCACTGGTGTCCACAAATTCTGCGATTTTATGATTATCCAGAACTCTTTCCGGCACACAGGCGCCAGTTCCGCAAATCACACCTTTCATGATCTGCCCTCCTTTTTTCGGAACCTGATCACGATTCCGTTTGGGTTGTTATTTATTTTGAATATTTAATATTTTGATTATCAAAGTATAATCCTGTAAATAAAGAATGTCAAGAAAAAAATAAAAAGACACTGCAGAATATTTATATCTTATCCACAGTGTCTTGCATTTCAATTATTCAGTTTTTCCTTCAGGAAATCACAAATCCTGTATTTTTATCAGATAAAAATTCCTGCGATCATGTAGACCACAAAAGCTGCGATCCATGCGATCACGCACTGTCCGATCACAACACCTGCCGCCCATTTTCCGCCCAGCTCACGCTTGATAGCGGCAACTGCTGCCACACATGGGGTATAAAGCAGGCAGAATACCAAAAGGCTTGCTGCTGCCAGAGGTGTGATGGCTGCAAGCAGGGCTTCCGTACTTCCAAAAAGAACTGAAAGTGTGGAAACAACGCTTTCTTTTGCCATAAATCCGGTAATCAAAGCAGTAGATATCCGCCAGTCTCCAAATCCCATAGGTCGGAAAATCGGAGCAATAACACTTGCTGCCATGGCAAGAATACTGTCTTTTGAATCTGTTACAACATTCAGATGGATATCAAAGGTCTGTAAAAACCAGATTACAAGAGTAGCGATAAAAATAACGGTAAACGCTCTCTGCAAAAAGTCTTTCGCCTTATCCCACAGCAAATGTCCTACGTTTTTTGCTCCCGGCATACGGTAATTCGGAAGCTCCATAACAAAGGGAACCGCCTCTCCGCTGAACATGGTACGGCGCAGCAGAAGCGCCATCAGGATCCCCATAACAATGCCGCCAAAATACAGAAGAATCATAACCAGCGCGCTGTTTTCCGGGAAAAAGGCTGCTGCAAAAAATGCATAAATGGGAAGCTTTGCAGAGCAGCTCATAAAAGGTGTAAGAAGAATTGTCATTCTTCTGTCCCGCTCTGAGGGAAGAGTTCTGCTGGCCATAACTCCGGGTACAGTGCAGCCGAATCCGATCAGCATAGGCACAATGCTCCGTCCGGAAAGCCCGATCTTTCTCAGCAGCTTATCCATTACAAAGGCAACCCTTGCCATATATCCGCTGTCCTCCAGAAGAGACAGGAAAAAGAACAGGGTCACAATAACAGGGAGAAAACTCAGCACACTACCCACACCATTAAAAATGCCGTCCATCACAAGAGAATGAAGCACACTGTTTACATGAGCCGCTGCCATAAGCTGATCAATAGCTCCGCCAAGAGCCTCAATTCCCATATCAAGAATACCGGAAAGGAACTCTCCGATCACTCCGAAGGTCAGGTAAAACACAAGGGCCATAATTCCCACAAAACAGGGAATTGCCGTATATTTTCCAGTAAGTATCCGGTCTATCTTTGTACTTCTGATATGCTCCTTGCTCTCTTTGGGCTTAATGACTGTCTCATCGCAGATTTTTTCAATAAAGTCAAATCGCATGTGCGCAATGGCAGCTGCACGGTCCAGTCCGCGCTCACTTTCCATCTGCTTTACGATATGCTCCAGCATCTCTTTTTCGTTCTGGTCAAGCTTCAGTTTTTCAAGGATCAGCTGATCCCCCTCTGCAAGCTTGGCTGCTGCAAAGCGTACCGGAATCCCGGCTTCCTGTGCATGGTCTTCGATCAGATGCATAATGGCGTGAAGGCATCTGTGAACAGCTCCTCCGTCATCATCCGCATCACAAAAGTCTATTTTTTCCGGCTTTTCCTGATATTTTGCCACATGAAGAGCATGGGCTACCAGCTCGTCAATTCCCTCATTTTTTGCTGCGGAAATAGGAACTACAGGGATTCCAAGCATTTCCTCCATCCGGTTGATAACGATCGAACCACCGTTTTCCCTGACCTCATCCATCATATTCAGGGCAAGAACCATGGGAATATCCAGCTCCATCAGCTGCATGGTAAGATAAAGGTTCCGCTCAATATTTGTGGCATCCACAATATTAATAATACCTCTTGGATGCTCATTCAGTACAAAATTCCTTGTTACGATTTCTTCGCTGGAATACGGAGACATGGAATAAATTCCCGGAAGATCTGTTACCAGGGTATTGCTTTTTCCACGGATCGATCCATCCTTTCTGTCCACAGTAACACCTGGGAAATTTCCCACATGCTGGCTGGAGCCGGTAAGCTGATTAAACAAAGTTGTCTTTCCGCAGTTCTGGTTTCCTGCCAGTGCAAAGGTAAGCATTTCACTGTCCGGAAGGGGATTTTCCGTTTCCTTAAAATGAAATTTTCCGCCTTCTCCCAATCCCGGATGAGGGATGGAATGGCTGTTGTTTTTCTTAGATGCGTCTCTTTTTTCTCCTGCATCTCTCACATTTTCTATTTCAATTTTGTCCGCATCAGCAAGACGAAGTGTAAGCTCATAGCTGTGGATTCGAAGCTCCATGGGATCTCCCATAGGAGCATACTTTACCATAGTTACATCTCCCTTCGGGATCAGTCCCATATCCAGGAAATGCTGTCTGAGAGCCCCCTCTCCGCCTACAGAACGTATTGTTGCCGTCTTTCCGATCGGCAGATCCTTTAGCGTCATCTGACTCTTCCTCTTTTCATTTGATAATCTTTATTGTTTGTCATAGAAAACTTTATGACAAATATCACTGTTTGTCAATAGAAAACCCTCTGTTTCGACGGATTATTTCGCCATTATTTCATATTGTCATTCCTGTTCACGGCCTTCACAGCAGTAAATTTCCGACTTATATATGCTGAAATTTTGACAGAATGACCAGTGCAATTTTCTGTTCCATGCTTTATACTATAAATCCCATATTAAAATAAGGCCGGCACAAGCCCAATGGCTTTCGGCAATAAGTATTCACATGAACTGAGGAGGACGATTATGAAACGTAAATGGTGGCACGATAAGGTTGCCTATCAGATTTACCCAAAAAGCTTTTTTGATTCCAATGGCGACGGAATCGGAGATATTCCGGGTATTATATCAAAGCTTGACTATCTGAAAGAACTTGGAGTGGACATTGTATGGATTTCACCCTGCTATCCTTCCCCAATGGCAGATCAGGGTTATGATATTTCAGATTATTACAATATTCATCCCGCTTTCGGTACCCTGGATGACATGGACAGACTTCTTACTGAAGCCCGGAAAAAAGACATGTACATTCTTCTGGATCTTGTTGTCAATCATTGCTCTGACGAGCATGAATGGTTTGAAAAAGCCTGTGCAGATCCCGAGGGAAAATACAGCAATTTCTTCTACATTGAGGACCGAAAAGAAGGACAGCTACCCTGTAACTGGCGCAGTTACTTCGGCGGTTCCGTATGGGAGCCTCTCCCCGGACATCCTGACAAACAGTACCTGCATCTTTTCCATAAAAAACAGCCGGATCTTAACTGGGAAAACCCGGACGTCCGGGAAGAAGTTTACAAAAATATCAACTGGTGGCTGGATCGCGGTCTCAGCGGCTTCCGCATCGATGCCATTATCAATATTAAGAAAAAACTCCCCTATAAAGATTATGCTTCTGACCGGGCAGACGGACTTTGCACGGTTGACAATATGCTTGCAGAGGCCCGGGGTGTAGGAGAATTTCTGGGAGAAATGAGGGACCGTACCTTTGGTCCGCATGAGGCTTTTTCCGTAGGTGAAGTCTTTAATGAAAAGGATGAAGAGCTCCCTGATTTCATTGGAGATAACGGATATTTTTCCAGTATGTTTGACTTTGCTCCTGTTGTTTTCGGCGCAAGCAGCAAGGGCTGGTACGACCGTAAAGCAATCACTCCTGATGATTATAAACGCTGCTGCTTCCACTCTCAGAAGCGTGTGGGAGATATCGGATTCCTCTCAAATATTATTGAAAATCATGATGAACCAAGAGGTGTCAGCCATTATATTCCAGAGGGTGAAGTAAGCATTTACAGCAAAAAAATGCTTGCTGTCATGTATTTTATGCTTAAGGGTCTGCCCTTTATTTATCAGGGACAGGAAATCGGAATGGAAAATATGAAGTTTTCCTCTATTGATCAGATTGATGATATCAGCACCATTGACGAATACCATGTGGCGCTGAATGCAGGCTGTACCAGAGAAGAAGCACTGAAATGCATTTCCATTTACAGCCGGGATAATGCACGTACACCAATGCAGTGGGACTGCACGGAAAATGCCGGTTTTACCTCCGGTACCCCGTGGCTTTCCGTGAACCCGAATTACCGTGAAATCAACGTAAAATCACAGCTGAACGATCCTGATTCTCTGCTGTCTTTTTATAAAAAGCTGACTGCTCTGCGCAAGGATCCGGACTATAAAGAGACCATTGTCTACGGCAATCTGATCCCTTATCTGGAAGATCAGCATAACCTGATGGCATACTTCCGAAAAGGAGAAAAAACGCTGCTGGTTATTGGAAACTTCCAGACAGAGCCTCAGGATATTACCCTTCCGGGCAAATGCAAAAACGTGCTGCTGAACAACTATCCGGAGACAGATATTTCCGAAAACATTCTTCATTTAAAGAATTATCAGGCTGTCATTCTGGAACTGTAAAAAGCTCCAATATTTTATAAAACGCCTCATTTCTATCCCCTGATCAGGAAAGAAATGAGGCACTTTATTTCTCTTTTTATACAATTCTTACTCTGCCATATCCAGTACAGTTGTTCCATTTTTGCTTATCTGATATCCTCCATGAAGAAGCTTCCGCTCCGAAAATTGTTCCGGTTTTTCTTCATCTTCTACGGTCAGAATATACATCCCCATGATGTTGCCTCTCCGGATAGATCACAAAATTAAATCCTGCTCCCGGAACAGATTTCCAACCCAGATCCTGTATTCACTGATATGCTGAGACTTTCGGATTTTTTTCATATAGCGTTCCGGATTTGTAAATGAGGTTCCAAGATATGCCCACAGTTCCTTCATTTTATACAAAGTGTTCCTGTCTCCGGACATATAATCCATATATCCCTTTAAAAGCTCTTCATGAAATTCAAAAAGCTCCTCTTTATACCGGCTGCTGTCTTTTTGGTCTCCATTGCTGATTTCCTCTGCCAGCCACGGTTTTTTCAGAATCCCTCTTCCGATCATAATCTTTTCCGTACCGGGAAATCTCTGCACAACTTTCTCATAATCATCTTTGCTTACAATATCCCCATTATAACAAAGAGAGTGCCTGCTGCTTTCCTCTGCTTTTTTAAAGGCCTCCCAGTGAATGGTATTCTTCTTATACTGATCTGTTTTCAGCCTGGGATGTATGATAAGCTCCTCCAGAGGATATTTTTCAAAAATTTCCAGAAGCTGAGGCCATTCCTCCTCATCCTCCACTCCAATTCTTGTTTTTATGGAAACAGTCATTGGACAGGACGCAAAAATTTCCTCCAGAAAACGATCCAGTTCCCTGGGAAACGCCAGAAAACCGGAGCCTCTGTTTCTTGATGTAACCGTAGGAGAAGGACAGCCCAGATTCAGATTCACCTTATCATATCCATATTGTCTGATCTCTTTTGCAATAGCAAGAAAATCCTCCGCCCGGTTTGTCAGAATCTGAGGGATCAGCTCCATCCCTTCATTATTTTCCGGAAGGATATCCCTGATCTCCTTCTGATTCAGACGCCTGCTCATAATAAACGGAGCAAAATAACGATCTATGTTCCCGAAGCTTTTATGATACGCTGCCCGGTAAATATATCCGGTAATTCCTTCCATTGGTGCCATATAAAACTGCATATATCAAATTCCTTATCTGTGATTTATTTTTACAGTCTGTATTATATCGTTTTGCACAGTTTATGGCAATATTTCCACCTGATATATGCAAAATCAATGTTTCCTGCTATACAAAAAAGCCTGTTTTCAGGCTCCCAAAAATCATTTGCATTATTCCATTTTCTGCTCTATAATATGTTTAGAGGAACAACCGCCCACAAGGGGTTGACCTGTTTAAAAGCGTACATAGAAAATGCCACCCTAAACTCGCCAAAGTTCTGAGGGTGGTTTTTCTATGCTTTAAATCATTATCGACAGAACGTAAAAACGAATGTCAGCAATGCAAGAATGAACATTCCAAAAGCCATAAGGTCTTTAAAATCAAAATGTTTCATCAGCACCACCCCCATTCTATGTAAGAATAGAGGTCAGCCACCCTGTAACACGGTTATTCCATTTCCATATCATAGCATATTCGCATATTTTATTTCAATGTTTATTCTTCTTTATTCACCGCAAGTTTTTTACATTTTTCGACATTATATGTGGCTGATATTTTTACATAATCTCTGTGCGGAAGGCTTCCGCAATCCCACTTAATCCATATCTGTCTGCCAGATCCTGGATTCCCGTCATAATTTCCTCCCGACTGAAATTATGCTCCTCCAGAAACTCATCCGTTTTTCCATTCAGACTGTAATAAAACAGCAGCCCTGTTTTCAGCCTGCTTCTGTCTCCATCGCAGGTCATTTCATAAAGCTGATTTTCTGCCTCATCTATTTTCCCCTCTTCTGTTAAGGCTATCAGCCTTTCAAGTTCAGCCCTTTCACTCTCGTTCTCAATTATCTCTGGCGTCAGCTCCTGCGCATCCACCTGAAACAGCATTTTCAGCACTGCACGCACCATTTCCCGGATCTGTCTGAGTATGTAGTCATCCTGAAGCATAGCGTAAACTCCTTTCAGTATCTATGATAGTTTTTCATAGATTAACATAAATAATACTTCTATTGCAATCTCTTATATCCGTTCACACATTTTTCACAAAATAATTAGCACTCACCTCTTGACTCTGCTAGCAGCAAGTGTTATATTACATACAGAACAAAGGAAGGGAAATAAAAAGATACAAAACCTGCATCTTTCGTTTCCTGAAACCTCCCGGTTCCGTAATAACACATATTAACATAGATAATAAAAAAAGGAGAGATGACTTATGTTAATGCCTAGTATTTTTGGAGAAAACTTATTTGATGATGACTGGATGAACTTTGGATTCAATGACAACTTCTGGGGAAAGAAAAATCCATTATATGGAAAACATGCTCAGAACATGATGAAAACAGACGTCCGCGAAAAAGACGACAGCTATGAACTTGATGTTGATCTGCCAGGCTTTAAAAAAGATGAAATCAAAGTTCAGCTGAAAGACGGCTATCTTACCTTATCCGCTGCCAAAGGTCTTGACAAAGATCAGCAGGATAAACAGGGCAATTACATCCGCAGAGAGCGTTATGCAGGCACTATGAGCAGAAGCTTCTTTGTAGGAGAGGATGTTGCCCAGGAAGATATCCATGCAAAATATGAGGACGGCATCCTGAGGCTTTCTGTACCAAAGAAAGCGCCGAAAAAAATAGAAAACACCGGCTATATTTCAATTGAAGGCTGATGCTTTCATCTTCTCTTTATTCTCCGGGGTCTTTCAGACCCCGGTTTTTATATACCTTATTCTGACTGGCGGCTCTGTATCTCGCTTACATTCTCAGCCGTTACTTTCTGATAGGGAAGACGAATATATTTTCCATCCTGAAGCGTATATTCAGGACTGAGGTCCTTTTTCAGAATAAGAGAGCCCGCCAGCTCCAGCATTCCCTGGGCCTGTCCTTTTGCATCATTCAGAACAGTGCCAAGAAGCTCTCCCTTTTCTACGGCTTTCAGCCCTACATCTGTTCCGTCAACTCCCAAAATCACCGGCCAGTTATCTGACTGACTGTCCATTCCCCGGGCCTTAAGAGCATCGGCAGCCCCTAGCGCCATATCGTCGTTATTGGCAAGTATCACTTCAATTTCAGATCCATAAGAATTAAGAAACGGCGTTATTTTATTAGAGGCCTGATCTCTGTTCCAGTTGGCAATCTCATCAGCAAGCTTTTCTACTGTGTATCCGCTTTCTGTAATTTTATTGATCACGGACATACTGCGTACCATGGAATCATTATGTCCTGCCTCGCCTTCCAGCATCACATATTGAAGAATGCCGTCCCCGTTTGTGTCAATAGATGCAAAATCCTGTTCGCATTGTTCTACCAGGATTTCTCCCTGAAGCTGCCCGGATTCAAAAGCATCTGCCCCTACATAATAAAGCTCCTCCCAGCGTTCCAGATCTTCTTCCACCAGCTCTCTGTTAAAAAAAATCACCGGAACATGATTACTTTTTGCTTTTTCAATAATGATGGAAGCGTCCGTTCTGTCAACCAAATTGATGCAGGCAAGATCACATCCTTCTTCAATAAAATTTTCCATTTGATCATTTTGAGTAAACTGACTCTGATCTGCATTCTGAATATCCAAAGTAATGGAAATTCCCCAGTCCTTTTCCTTTTCTCTGGCATATGACTGAAGCTGGGAAATGATTTCTGACATAAATGTATCATATTGATCGTACACACTGACACCGATCTTTATGCTCTGCGGCTGTATTTCCGCAGTCTTTTTGCTGCCCGAACATCCGCTGAAAACTACTGTCATACAGCATATTCCTGCCAGGACCCATGTTCTTTTTTCCCTGTTCACTTTCCCTTCCTCCTACGGATCAGATATCCGAGAACAGCAAACGTTCATTTTCATCTTCATACAGAGATTTCTTTGTTACTGTTCTGTATCTGATGCTGGTATTTTTCTCTATCCACTCTTTTTTCTTATTTTCTACCAGGCAGGTAAGCCCCTGATATCCCATGTTAAATTCATTTTGATAAACCAGCATGGAAATATCTTCGTTATCCAGAGCATTTACCGTCTGAGCAGTGTTTCCGGTTCCATATATTTTACAGATGTCCTGATTTTTTCCCCGGCTCTGTCTGCTCTCTTTCCACAGTGCGGCTGCCCGTTCTGTTGTGCTTTTATCCAGGGTTACCAGATAAGGAATCTGGTCAAAAAGCCCGGCGCTGAAGTCTCCGCTCAGGCTGCTTATCAGCACCTTACGACCTGAATTTTTCAAGGTATCTCTAAGTCCTTTATAGCGCAGATTCACACTGTCCCGTTCCATATTTTCTGTTATTATTGTTACCTTTCCAGGGGCTTTGGTCCGCTCCATATCCTCCAGAACAGCCTCCCCCAATGCCTTTCCCATAGCATAATCATCAGACCGGATCACAGGAAAAGAATCTCCCGCGCCTGTTTCCACAAAAATAATCGGAATAGAAATCATCATATTTTCCAGGGCTTCCTGAATCTCCCGGCTGTTTACAGCAGCCATTAAAATACCTGAACTTTTTCCGCGGATCTCCTTATTTACTTCCTTCATCTGATCTTCTGCCGTATCATTTTCTGAAAGGTAAATATAATTTACATCTACGTTCAGATCTTCTTCTGCCTGCATGATTCCCTGAATAAGAGTCCCCCACTCATCCTCTGTATTCTGATAAAGAATCACTGAATAAACATCCGAAGACTCTTTTTTCCGGGCAAAAACCCCGTAGTAATACAGGCCGCCCAGCGCGATCACAGCAGCCAGAAGGAGCGCCAGACTTTTCCACTGAAACCGTTTCTTTTTCATTGTCTGTCCCCCTTCTCCACACTGGAAGTCTCTTCTGTTTTGGGAAGATGAATCCTTACAGTTGTTCCTTCGTCCGGCTCGCTTTCAACCTCCAGGCCATACTCTGAGCCAAAATAAAGCTGAATACGCTGATGTACATTTTTCAGCCCTATGCCCGATCCTCTGCTCCGGGTTTCAGATTCCTCTGTCAGAAGTCCGGCCACCTGCTCTTCCGGCATTCCCGGACCATTATCCTCAACTTCTATAAAAAGCTCCTGATCCTTTGTATAAGCCCTGATATAAATTTCTCCCTCGCCGTCCATATATTCCATACCATAATAGATTGCATTTTCGATCAGCGGCTGAATGATCAGCTTAATTGTTCTGTACTTTTCAATCCCTTCTTCAACCTCAAAAAAGGAAGTGAATTTGTTCTTATATCTGTACTTCTGGATATCCAGATAGCTTCCTGCATGCTGCAGTTCCTCCCCTACTGTAATGATATTTCTTCCTCTGGAAAGACTGATACGGAACAGCTTTCCAAGCGCATGTACCATAAATACAGCGTCCTGATAGCGTTCACTTTCTATCATCCACATAATAGAATCCAGGGTATTATAAAGAAAATGAGGATTGATCTGAGACTGAAGGGCATCCAGCTCACTTTTTCGCTTTTCTTCCTGCTCTTTTACAATGTCATCTGTCAGTTTCCGCAGCTGTTCCACCATAGACCGAATGGTATTTCCCAGATGCTGAATTTCCGAAGAACCTCCAATATAAATTTCAGGTTTCTGATCTACACCAATAGATTTCAGAGAATTTTCCAGCTTTTTCAGAGGCTTGACAATTCGCACAGCCACAAACTGATTGGCAAATATCATCAGGCATACAGCCAGGATAATCATGATCACAGCCATAATTTCTGTTCTGTTAAAATCCTGGAACAGTCTGTCTGCCGGAGTTACACTGACAATTTTCCACCCGGTATAGCCCACTGTTTTTACCACAACTGTCCTGTCTTCGCCCTGAAATCTTTCTTCATATACACCGTCCTCGTAGTGACTGGCTACCATATTATTTTCTTTCAGCATATTGGAAAAAATAAGGTTCTGTTTGGGATGATAAATAATCTCACCATCACTGTTAATAAGATAAACATACCCCATATCCTGGCTGTTGATCTCTGTAAAAAGCTGACGTATTCCGCTGAAATTCATGTCAACCAGCAGAATCCCACCGGATATTTTTCCTTCTGTGGTAAGCTCAACTCCCCTGCTTAAAGACACTACCCAATAATAGCGTCCATTGCTGTTTTCAAAAATATTCTGCACATGAAGCTCTGAAAAATGAAGATTCTCCATTTTATTCTGGGCGCTGGTAAACCAGCTCTGCTGTGTGATATCTACATTATTTTTTACGTTTCCCACAGGCGCTGCTCCCAGCAGCTCACCATTCCCTGAAAAACATGCGATGCTTACAAGACTGTCTTTATTTACCTCATAAAGAAGGTTAAGTTCATGAGAAATATCATCCTTGCTCATGTCTACTTTTTTGATCACATTATAGTACATGGCGTCAGAAATACGCATCATGCTCCGGAGATAATTGTTCAGATTGATCTCCACCTGATTTACAAGCTGACGGGTATCATTCAGCATCATTTCCTTTGCTGCTCTGCCATAGCTCTGATAAAGAAAAACACCAATAAATACCATTCCAATCAAGGCAACCAAAGTAAAAGAAGCTGAGATCACAAACTGCAGATCCCGTCGTTTTATATGGCAGACAAGCTGATTCCATTTATTTTTTATGTACTTCATAAACCCATAACTCTTTTAATTTTAATCCTCATTCTTCTCCTTTACAGACATCTCTGCCCTGTATTTTGACGGGGAAATTCCATACTGCTTTTTAAATACATAGCTGAAATAATTGGGCTCCATATACCCCACTCTGGACGCAATGATATATGTTTTATCCTCTGTTGTACGAAGAAGCTCCAGCGCATGTTCCAGACGTATTTTTGTCAGATAAGCTACAAAACTCATGCCCACTTCTCTTTTAAATATTGTGGAAAAATAGGCGGCGCTTACATTCAGACAGCGGCACAGACTGTCCGCAGAAAGGTCGCTTTCTTTATAGTGTTCCTCAATATATGCCTTTGCCTGCTCTGTCAGCCGTGCTGCCGAATCCCGCCTTTCATGCCTGAGAACATGGCGCAGATTGGTACACACTTCCTGCAGCCATCCTTCCAGTTCCTCAACTGTTACCATCCTGTAAAGCTCCTGCCATGAGCCTGCATGGTCTCCAAAAATCTGGCTGGGCTGAAGCTTATACGCCCGTCCGATCTTCATAAGCTCAGACAAAAGTTCCATAAAAAGAAGCTGATACTGTCCCGGAGAGATCGGTTTCTTCCGGATACTGTCCATAATCTGAGCAATGGCTGCATTTGTTTCGTCCCTGTTTCCCAGCTTCACTGCATGAACAAGATTCTGAAACTCATATTCTGTAACAGGTATATTTTCCTCAGAGCTGGGCTCAATATCATTGATATAAAGCACCTGTCCGCTTCCCAGAATACTTCTGTATTCCATGGCATTTACTGCCTCTTCATAGGAAGTATGCAAGGCGTCAATATGTGTGCAGATCTGCCCCACAGCAGCTGTCACAGAAGACTTGAGAACACGAAATGCCATTTTACAGATCTGATCCAGATGATAAAGAACCTGCTCTGTTTCTTCTCTCTCTTTCATCATAAAAATTACAATTACCTGATCCAGAAAAGCAGTACTGAAAAAGCGGATTCTGTCCTGAAGATAGTCCTGAACCATGTCCTTTAAGGATAAAGTAAAAAGCTGGGCCGACTGCGCAGGCTCTTCTCTGGGACTTACATCCATATACAGAGCTGACACCACATAAAAAGGAGCCTCCAGATGCATTTCGTAGGTTTCCATCATCATCCTGGCCCGTTCTCCGGCAATCCTGCCCTCCAGAATTCCCATGACAAGCTGCTCCCGCATAGCGGGAAGGCTCTTTCGGTAATACTCTGACAGTCTGTTCAGATTCCTGTATTCGTCATACTCCTGATCCAGCTTTTTCCGGACTTTTGAAAACGCAGCCTCCATATCTCCTGCGCTGATCGGCTTCAGAAGATATTCTTCTGCTTCCAGGTGAACCGCTTCTCTGGCAAACTCGAAATCATCAAACCCGGAATAAATGATCACTTTCATATTCCGGTAGCTCTGCTTCAGATTTTTGCACAAAGTAAGTCCGTCCATATAAGGCATTTTAATATCTGTCATAACCACATCTATATGAAGCTGCTCTGCCATTTCCAGGGCTTCCTGACCATTTTCTGCGGTTCCCGCCAGACAGAATCCCAGCGCCTCCCAGTCGATTTTTTTCTTCATTGCCTGAAGAACATCAGCCTCATCATCCACAAGCAAAACATTATATAATTCCATAAGATTTCCTCCCCATTATAAAAATATTATACCATGGGAATCCTGTTTTATAAACGGATTTTTGAACACAGAAAAATGCCTTCCTGTATTTTTTCACCTTAAAAACGCACAAATTTCAGCCTCCGTTTTTGTATTATTTTTACAAAAACAAAAAATATTTCTTTCATATATTGACAAAAATTACACAAAGTACATAATACGCTTATAAATTGGTTCAACCAATGAGCCACCATACCAAAGGAGGAAGCACAATGACAGATAACCAGGATTTACTGGCAATGACCCATCTGGGAGAAGATCCCTCCAAATACATGAAGTCTGTAACACCGCCGATCTTTATGAACTCTCTTCATGTATTTGACTCAGTGGATGACTATTTCTCTGTAGATATTTTTAAAGATGAATATTACTACGGAAGAGCATCTAATCCAACTGTAACCATTCTTGAAAAAAAACTTGCCGCACTGGAACATGGAACCAGAGCTGTTGTTTTTTCTGCAGGAATGGCAGCCTGCGCCGCCGCAATCCTCGCTGTATGTAAAACCGGAAGCCATGTGATCTGTATGAAAGCAAGCTATGGTCCTGTACAGCATCTTCTCAATGATTTCCTGAAAGAAAAAATGGAGATCAGCGTAACTTATGTGGACGGAACCGATCTGAAGGATTTTGAAAATGCGATCCGCCCGGAAACAGACCTGATCATTCTGGAAAGCCCGTCCACCCTTATTTTTTCAGTTGTAGATCTTGAAGGTGTAGCAAAGCTTGCCCATGCACACGGTATCAAAACATATATCGACAACACCTACTCCACTCCGGTATTCCAGAAGCCGCTTGATATGGGAATTGATATTGTTATGCACACCATGACAAAATATATCGGTGGTCACAGTGATCTGATCGGTGGTGTTCTGATCTCCAAGGATGACGAATTTATGAAAAAAATCATGGTTCAGAGAGACTGGTTCGGAGGTGTACTGGGACCTATGGAAGCATGGCTTGCAATCCGCGGTCTGCGTACCCTGGATGTGAGAATGCAGAGACATTATGAAACTGCTATGAAAGTAGCTGAATTTCTGGAAAATCATCCAAAGGTAAAACATGTATACTATACAGGATTAAAATCTCATCCTCAGTATGAGCTTGCACGTAAGCAGCAAAAAGGAGAATGCGGTCTGATGAGTATTGAGATTGACGGTTCTGCAGAAGACACTGCAAGGTTTGTGGACAGCCTGAAGATCTTTGAACGTGGCTGTTCCTGGGGTGGCTTTGAAAGTCTTGCTATTGCCTATACTTATAACTGGAGTGAAGAAGAACAGGCTTTTCATAACCTGAGCAGAAGCATTGTGAGACTTCACTGTGGGCTGGAGGGAGCTGAAAATCTCATTGCAGATCTTTCACAGGCTCTTGATAAAATCTGATTGAGAGGACTTAATTATGGGAGAGAATACCAACGGAAAAACTAAAAAAACACCGGGGCTCGGACTTGCGCTTCTGCCGCTGGCGTTCATGTTTGTAGTATTGTTTTTGGGGTTAATTATTTTCAGCATAGATATTAAGATCTTACTTCTTATCTGTGCAGCATTTACCATTGTTTTATGTCTCCTTCTGGGCTATACCTGGAAGGATGTGGAAAATGAAATTGTAGATAAGCTGGCAAAGGCTTTTCCTGCTATCATGATCCTGATCACTGTAGGACTGATGATCGGCGCGTGGATCGTCAGCGGAACTATCCCGTTCCTGGTTTATATCGGACTTCAGATCATTAATCCAAAATTTATCATTGTAACCTCTTTCCTTGTAACAGTGATTCTTTCTGTCAGCACAGGAACCTCCTGGGGCGCTGCGGGAACTGTAGGAGCAGCTCTCATGAGCGTGGCTGCCGGCATGGGCGCTCCTCTTCCGGCAGTAGCAGGCGCCATTGTTGCAGGCGCTTACTTTGGAGATAAAATGTCTCCGCTCTCCGACAGCACCAATATGTCCGCCATTGCCAGCGGAACAAACCTTTATAAACACATCGGGCATATGTTCTACACTACGATCCCCGGTTTTGTTATCAGCTGTGTGGTTTATGTGATTGCCGGAATTTCCTTTGCCGGAAGCGGAGAAATCTCACAGGTTGACTCTATCATCACCACTCTGGCAGAGCTTTTTGACCTGAGTATGCCGGTAGGCCTTCTGCTGCTTGTACCGCCTGTAATTGTTGTTGCAGGCTCCCTCTTAAAGAAGCCTACCATTCCTGTTATGATGATCTCCTCTGCCGTAGCAGTAGTGATCGCAATGACAGTTCAGGATTTTTCCTTCCAGACCTGCGCAACAAGTATGGTAAGTGGATTCAAAATGGAAATGTTTACTGATCCGTCTCTGAATCTTGCAGGAATTGTCCAGGAAGTTCCAAACCTTCTCCAGAGAGGCGGTATGGCTTCCATGATGAACACAGCGCTGATGGCATTCTGTGCTTTTGGATTTATCGGAGCGCTTACTGTCTCCGGATGTCTGGATGTGATCCTCAGCCACATCATGAAGCACATTCATGGTACCGGACAGCTTATTACTGTTACTGCTCTTCTGGGCGTGATCATTATCACTGTAATCGGAGAGGCCTCTGTTACCTTCCTGATGATCGGAGGACTGTTCCGGGAAGAATATATTAAACGTGGTCTTGAAACAAAGAATCTTTCCCGTACACTGGAAGACAGTATCACTGTTGTGGAACCTCTGGTTCCCTGGTCACTGGCAGGTGTTTACATGACTTCCACTCTGGGAGTTCCTACTGCTCAGTACGCTCCATGGGCATGTCTTTGCTACACAGGTGTTATTTTTGCCATTATCTGGGGCTTTACCGGATTTGGTATTGCCAAAATTAAAAAGGGCGGAGATAACTACGACGAATATGTGGAACTGACAGGAAAAGAATTATAAAATAAACAGACAGGAACCGACATTGATATCAAATAGGTTCCTGTCTGTTTTTATAACCTGCTGTTTTTCCAGAATCTGTTCCGGTAAACGATTCTGTCTAAAACCAGCACACTTCCTATATAGTACTCCTGTCCAACTATTTCTGTCTGGAATGATCGAGCAGACTAAATCCATGCTCCAGGATTTCATCAACAGCTGCCAGAGCCGCCGCAGAATTAGAATTAAAAATCGCTTCTGCAAGCTGAAAATGCTGCGGGATCGTTGCAAGCCACACAGAATCATTTTCACCATCAGCATTCTCCCGCTGTACAAAACGCCTGTCACGGATTCCCTGGATCACCTGATGCACAGCCTTATTTCTTCCCATTTCATAAAGCTCTGTATGAAAGCTGTAATCCAGCGTGTGGCTGTAGATATTTTTGGAATACTTTTCCATAAGCTCAGACGCAATAGAAACGAGCTTTTCTTTTTCTTCCCTGGTTCCTCTGCTGATTGCATTCAGAACAGCCTGATGATCCAGAATCGTCTGAAGTTCCTGAAGCTCTTCTGTGGTACATTCTGTTAAACGGACAGAAATGGCGCTGTGTTCTCCATACGGATCCTTTACAAAAACTCCGCTTCCTGTTTTTACATAAATAAGTCCTCTGTCTTCCAGAATACGAAGGCCTTCTCTGACAGAATTACGGCTTGTCTGAAGCATTGCCGCCATGTCCCTCTCAGATGGAAGCTTATCATCCGGCTGCAGATTGTTCATTTTTATATAACTGTAAACAGCATCAGAAATTTTCAGATAAAGTGAGTCCTTTTCAACAGGTTTCAATAAAACATCATTTTTTTTCATATTCTCCTCTTTTTCGACTAATTGCATTATTTTTTCGAATTAACAAGTTCCAGAATCTCTTCTGCATTGTCCTGTGTCACTTTTACGTAATCAACCAGGGTAACGGGCTCTGTTTCCTCACCCTTCAGAAACCTAACAGCAAGCTCTGCCGCCCCGTGTGACTGGCTGAAATAGTCATTAAAAACCGTGCCTGTAAATTCTCCGTCAACAACACTCTGAACTGCTTCTTCCAGGGCATCCACCCCTGTCAGGTAAATGTCCTCTCCTACTGTTCTGTCTGCCTCCCGGATTGCTTCTAAGGCTCCCAGAGCCATAGCGTCGTTATTGCAGAATACCACTTCTATATCATTTCCAAACTCATCAAGGGCTTCCTCCATGATCTTCTGTCCCTGTGACTGACTCCAGTCTCCTGTCTGATCCAGAAGCTCCCTGGTTTCCACTCCTGCTTCTTCCAGAGCCTTAACAGAATACGCTGTTCTGTATTGAGTATCTATATTTTCCGGCTCCCCCTGTATCATAATATAGGAAACTTCTCCATCGCCATTAATATCGCCCTGATTCTCTGTTGCCGCAATTTCCTCTCCCTGAAAAATACCGGACTGCCTTGCGTCTGCGCCAATATAAGCTGCCTGGATCCCCTCCAGATCCCATCTTTCCATTTCCATGGAATCCGGCTGACGATTTATATAAACAACAGGAATCCCTGCCTCGCTGCAAAAATCTGTTATCATGGGAGCCGCAGAGGCGTGAACCAGATTCAGGATCATCACATCTGCCTGATCCGCAATAAATCTTTCAATCTGATCTGTCTGCTTCTCCTGATCGTTTTTTCCATCTTCCACAATGATATTTTTTTCATCAAAACCCAGTTCCTCTGTCAGATAACGTACAAGTTCTGTTCGATACAAAGTCATAAACGTATCGTCAAACTGATAAATGGAAATCCCGATCTTTGTATTTTCTGTATCTATGCCCTCCATATCCGGCTTTTGCCAGGTGGCTTCTTCCGATTTCTCTGCAGCCGGAACCGGTTCTGCTCCTGCAAATGCTGATGCAGCCGCCATCGTCCAGAACACTGCTGCCAGTATCTTACGTTTCATTTCATTTTCCTCCCTCAAAGCGCCCGAAAATCTGACTCCCGGTATCTTTATTTTAACAGTATTGCTGCCAAAAATATACATATTTTTTAGAGTTCCGGGATTTTGGCATCAATATGTCAACCATATGCAAAAATAATACTGTGCAGACAGTAGCCGGATTTTCCCCTCTCAGACTGTAATTGAACCAGAAGTTAAATGCCGGGGTAAATTACTTGCAGAAGAAAAACCCGTGTGTTATATTAAAAAAGAAAGAACAGACGACATCTGTCTTTATCATTATACTGTATTTGCAGCCGTTTCTATTTCTGTAGCGGCTGCTTACATTTTTATACGAAAACTTTGTAATACGGAACTGTAAATCAGTTCAATAAACGCAAAACCCAGCCCGATATAAGGTTCTGGATATGTTAGTGTTCACAGAGTATTCTTATTAAAAAGCTGCTGTGAACAGAATTAACAGTAATCTGAATATTGTCATACAAAGGAGAGTCCCAGCCTATGAACAAAAAAGAAATATCTGAAATAAAAAAACAGTTTACCCCTGACCGCTGCTGTATCACCCGTATCTGCGGCTGTTATGTGGATGGTGAAAAAAACAAAAAAACAGAGCTGAAAGAAGCTTTCCTTTCTCTTTCTGAAGAGGAAGCTTTTAAATACTTTGAAATTTTCAAAAAAACTCTTTCCGGCACCATCGGAAAAAATCTGATCAATATGGAATTTCCCCTGGAACAGGAAAAAGAAGGAGGAACCCAGGAATTCCTTCTGAAGCTCCGGGGAAGCAAGCTTCAGGATCCTGCACTTCTGGAGGAATTTTATGATAAGATCATCCAGTTCTACGATTATGGGGAAAACTACTACATTATACTGATCCATGCAGTTTACGATATTCCCGGCAAGTCCTCTGACGGCATGGAAATGTTTGATGCCTCTGACGAGATCTACGACCATATTCTCTGCAGCATCTGTCCGGTAAAGCTTTCCAAGGCAGGACTTTGCTACAATGCGGAAACAAATAATATTGAGGACCGCATCCGCGACTGGATCGTGGAAATGCCGGATCTGGGCTTTCTGTTTCCTGTATTTAATGACAGAAGTACAGATATCCACGGGCTTCTCTATTATTCAAAAAATGCAGAACAGCTGAGAAGTACCTTTGTGGACGAGCTTTTCGGCTGCGTTACTCCTCTGTCTGCAGGAGGCCAGCGGGATTCCTTTAATGCCCTTGTGGAGGAAACTCTTGGCGAAGACTGTGCCTATGATACGGTCATGAACATCCATGAAAAATTAAATGAATGGGTAGAAACGCAAAAAGATTCTCCGGAACCGGCTGTACTGACAAAGCCGGAAGTAAAACGGCTCTTTGAGGAATGCGGTGTGGAGGATGAAAAGCTGGAAACCTTTGATTCCTGCTATGAGGCCACTGCCGGAGAAAACACATCTCTCATGGCTTCCAATATTACCAATACCCGCCGCATGGAGATCAAAACCCCTGATGTGGTGATCCATGTAGATCCCGACCGGGCAGAGCTTGTGGAAACAAAGATCATTGACGGAAGAAAATGTCTTGTGATCCCCATGGAAGGCGATGTGGAGATCAATGGAATCCATGTGTCTTTTAAAGAAGACTCTTCTTCTCATTAAGTCTCTTCATAAAAAAGGGGATATCACAAACGGCTGTCAGCCTGTTGTGGTATCCCCTTTCTGAAATCATCTTATTTTTCTGCTTCTTCTGTTGGCTCAGGAGTAACTGTTGTCTCTGCAGTCTCTTCTTCTGCTTTCTCTGTTTCAGTTTCCTCTGCATCACTTTCCGGCGCTGCAGTGGGTTCCTCTTCTGTTTCTTCTACCGGCTCAAGAATTTCATCTTCTGCTGTAGTTTCCTCTGCAGCTTCTTCCGATGCTTCCGGTGTCTCTGTAGGTTCTGCAGTTGTACCGATCAAAAATTTATGGTTGTCCTTCAGTTCCAGAGTTTTCAACACCTTTTTGTCAACAGTGACCTCTGCTTCCTCCAACCATTTACCGGTTGTATTTGCATAAAACTCGTTCTGTTTCTCATTGAGAATTGATGTCTTCTTGTTCTCAGTAGCTTCCGGATCGTTTACTTTGTTCAGTCTTACAACATAAAAAGCAGTATCTGTTTCAATTACATCCGGTGCAAATTCTCCGTCTTTGAGAGTTCTCAGCACGGAAATAACCTCTTCCGGATAACCGGAGGATGTCAGATCTTCTTCGCCTTCCTCTTTGTCCTCTTTCTTTTCGTTTGTGTCAAAGGTTCCCTCCAGAGCGTTGTAATCCTCGCTGACAGATTTTACTGTCTCGTCAAAATCAGCTTCCGGATCTTTTTTCATTTCATCAAGGATTTTCTGCGCATCTTTCTTTTTGGCCTCAACATCCTTTTCTTCCAGGTCCGCTGTACTGATGCTTACATAGCTGAAAGAGGACTGCTGAGCCTCTTCATCCGGAATGTCAGTATCTACCTCGGCTATGATGGCATCATGCATTCTCATCTGATAAGTGCGCAGCTCCAGGTAGGTTTTTATCTGATCTTCTGTTACAGAAAGAGTCTCTATCGTCTCCTTGCTGTTGGCTTTCATAAACTGTGATGCAGCCTCTGCAATGGCTTTCTGGTCTTCCTCAGTTACCTCAACCTTGTAATCTGCTGCCTTTTCCTTCAGAATGTACAGGGTCTCCAGATCCTTCAGAGAATCCTCTACAGCCTGTTCTCCATAGGTTCCGCCGCCTTCTGCCTCGGATTCCCAGATGGGATATCCGGCCTGTCCGCCTCCCATAAGGCTTGCATACATTGCCTCTGCCTGTGCCTGGCTCTGGCGAACCATAATGCTTAATACTCCCATTGGAATATCGGTTCCGTTTACTGTAGCAACTGTCTGAGTTCCATCTAATTTCTTTTCACCGCAGCCGGCAAGCATTCCCATAGTCATTACGCCTGCAAGCGCAGCAACGGCTGCTCTTTTTAATCTTTCTCTCATATTTTCCTCCATTGTAGCCTGACTTCATTTCTACAAGTATAATCTTTTTTCACCCTGAGAGCAAGGAGAATCACAAAATTCCATGATTTTTCACACATTTTGCACAGATTCCCTACTCCTCTACCAGGCTGTTCAGCTCTGTCAGGAAATCTGTCAGAGCTTCCAGAGGCCTTCCCTGAGGTGTGTAGATAAATTTCGGTTCCTGCTCTGCCTTAAACTGCAGTCCTCTTCTGTACTTCTGCATAAGAACCGGGATTCCTGCAGGATCTATATGCGCTTTTTCGTAAAGAGTGATTCTCATATCCCTTCCAAGCTGCTTGATCTCTGTTACATAGGAACGGTGGGCCAGAGCCTTCATTCTTGCAATGGCAAGAAGATTCAGCACTGCCTTTGGCATTTCCCCGAAACGGTCCAGAAGCTCTTCCAGCATATCGTCATAATCCTGCTGGCTTTCAATTCCTGCAATTCTCTTATAAATATCCAGCTTCTGATATTCGTTGCTGATATAGGTATCCGGAATAAAAGCGTCTATAGTCAGGTCAATGGTAGTTTCAAAGTCCTCCATTGTATGAATACCCTTTGCTTCCTTGACAGCCTCACTGAGCATTTTGCAGTAAAGATCATAGCCAACTGCATTCATGTGTCCGTGCTGCTCTGCTCCCAGAAGATTTCCCGCCCCTCGAAGCTCCAGATCCCGCATGGCAATCTTAAACCCGCTTCCCAGATCTGTGTATTCCCGGATAGCAGAAAGTCTTTTTTCTGCCGTTTCCTTCAGCATGGTGTTTTTCCGGTACATGAGGAAAGCATAGGCGGTTCTGTTTGATCTGCCAATCCGCCCCCTGAGCTGATAAAGCTGGGAAAGTCCGTACCGGTCTGAATCATGGATGATCATTGTATTTACATTGGAAATGTCAAGGCCTGTCTCAATAATGGTTGTGGAAACCAGTACGTCAATGTCTCCGTTGATAAATGCAAACATAACATTTTCCAGTTCCCGCTCGCTCATCTGTCCGTGGGCAAAATCCACCCTGGCATCAGGCAGAAGTCTGGATAATCTCAGCGCAACCTCTGCGATATCATTTACACGATTATATACATAATATACCTGTCCGCCCCTGCGAAGCTCACGGTTTACCGCTTCTCTTACCGTTTCCTCATCATACTCCATAACATAGGTCTGAATGGGAACACGATCCATAGGGGGCTCTTCCAGAACGCTCATGTCACGGATTCCGATGAGGCTCATGTGAAGTGTTCTTGGAATAGGCGTTGCAGTCAGAGTCAGAACATCAATATCTTTTTTCAGCTGTTTGATCTTTTCTTTGTGGACTACGCCGAAGCGCTGCTCCTCGTCAATGATCAGAAGTCCCAGATTCTTAAACTCCACATCCTTTGAAAGCACTCTGTGAGTTCCCACAATAATATCAACCTGGCCTTTTTTCAGATCACTGATCGTTTTCTGCTGCTGGGCGGCTGTCCGGAACCGGCACAGAAGATCCACTCGTACAGGAAACTCTTTCATTCTCTGGACAAAGGTATTATAAACCTGCTGTGCAAGAATGGTGGTTGGCACAAGATAAATCACCTGACGGCTTTCCTGAACAGCCTTAAATGCTGCCCTCAGAGCCACCTCGGTTTTTCCGTAGCCTACGTCGCCGCACACAAGACGGTCCATGATCTTGGTACTTTCCATATCTTTTTTTGTGTCCTCAATAGCGGCAAGCTGATCCTCTGTTTCCTCATAGGGAAACATTTCCTCAAATTCTCTTTGCCACACAGTATCCGGACCGCACACATAGCCTTCCTTTTCCTGGCGCACCGCATAAAGCTCCACCAGCTCCTTTGCTATGTTCTGCACAGCACCCTTTACTTTTGATTTTGTCTTTTTCCACTCCTGGCCTCCCAGCTTGTTCAGTCTGGGTGTTCGGGAAGCCTCTGCCCCGGAATATTTCTGAAGAGAATCCAGCTGAGTAGCAAGAATATAAAGATTGCTTCCGCCCCTATACTCAATCTTAATATAATCCTTTACGATCCTGTCTACTTCAACCTTTTCAATTCCTTTATAAATTCCAAGTCCATGCTTTTCATGGACAACAAAATCTCCGATGGACAGCTCGGAAAAATCCTGGATTCTCTGCCCGTTATAGGTTTTCTTTTTTTTGCGCGGCTTCTGCTCCTTGCCAAAAATATCCGTTTCTGTAATAACCGCAAACTTTACAAGAGGATACTCAAAGCCCTTTCTTGCATGGCCGTAAACCACCATGATCTCTCCGGGATTCAGAATACGTTCGCTGTCCTGTCCGTAAAAAGCATTCAGACCCTGATCCTGAAGATCCTTTGCCAGACGCTCCGCCCTTGTCCGGGAGCCTGACATAAGAACGATCTGATAGCCCTTATTTTTGTACTGCTGAAGATCCTTTACCAGTAGCTCAAAGCTGCTCTGATAGGAGCTCATGGATTTCACTGTAAGATTGTGATTTCCGGTAATATTCCATCCTGATTTTTTGGGGTCCAGCGCAGAAAGAGAAACGCAGTTGCGTTTATTCAGCTTATGGCAGACCTCCTCCCAGGAGCACATCCATCCCTCGGAAAGATTCTGCTGGCCTTTTTCCTGACGGTTGCGGCAGCTCTGACGGAATTCCTCCTCCACAGCCTGTGCATTTTCCGAAAGGCGGTTGGGCTCATCCAGAAATACCATTGTTTTTTCCCGGTCAAAATAATCCAGAAAGGTCAGGCCGCTTTTTTCCGCCTGCTGCTCTGCCGCCGGATAAATGGTGATCTCTTCCAGATTTTCCAGAGATCTCTGGCTCTGGGTATCAAAGCTTCGGATAGAATCGATTTCATCTCCCCACAGCTCGATTCGCCAGGGATTTTCTTCTGTCAGAGAATAAATATCAATAATCCCGCCTCTCACAGAAAACTGTCCGGGCATTTCCACCTGCCCCACGCGCTCATAGCCCATGCTTACAAGAGCAGCCTTTAATTTATCAATATCAAGCTGGCTGTCATTGTGGAAATAGAGAAGCTGCTTCCGGATTTCCTCCAGAGGAGCGAGAAAGTCCATACATCCGTCCACACTTGTAACCACTGTGATCTCTTCTGAAGTAAGAAGAGCCCGGATCACCTGCATCCTCTGCCGTATCAGCAGATTTCCGTGGATATCCGCCTGAAAAAACAGAAGATCCCTTGCCGGATAATAATAAACATTTTTGTCATAAAAACGATAGTCCTCATAAATCTGCTTTGCGCTGCGCTCGTCCTCGGAAATAATCAGATGACATGGAAAAAGCCCGGAAAGCCCATATATCATATGTGCCTTCTGGGACTCCATACAACCGCTGACAGCCAGGACGCCACGGTTATCTTTTGCCTGTTCCCGTATCTGTTCCATCTCTGCAAGATTCTGCAGAGGCTGCAAAAATGTTTTCATACGACCCCCGTCTTTTTGTTGAACTCATTCATTGCTGCATCTGTTCCTCTGGAAAGGATCATTTCCACAGCCTTGCAGGCTCTTTCCTGAGCCTCATCCACAAGCTTGCGCTCCTGTGTGGAAAACCTTCCCAGTACATGATCTGCCAGATCCCAGCCCTGTGGCTTGGCTCCTACGCCCACCTTGATGCGCACAAACTTCTGCGTTCCAAGCTGTTTGATCAGATCCTTGATCCCGTTGTGTCCGCCTGCACTTCCCTGCTTGCGGATTCTTAGCTGTCCCGGCTCCAGATCAATATCGTCATAAATTACGATCATCTCTGTTTCCGGATCAATTTTAAAATAATTTGCCATATCCCGCACCGGGCCGCCGCTTAAATTCATATAAGAAAGTGGTTTCATCAGAAGCACCTGCTCTCCCCCGATGATTCCCTTTCCGTACATGGCATTGAACTTAACGCCGCCCTGGGGAATCCTGTGTTCCTCCACCAGACGGTCGATCACATCAAAGCCCATGTTGTGCCGGGTGGCTTCATACTGCCTTCCTGGATTTCCCAGACCAACTACTAAATACATGCCGCTCTCCTTAATTAAAATATACCATTTCTTCTTCCAGAGGTTCACATGGCTCTACAAAATCTGCGTAAAGCACAATTCCCTCTCCCTGGTATTCCATACGGTTCTCAATTCCTACCTTTGCAGTCACTTCTACCCACTGGCCCTGCTGAAGCTTAGGCGCAAATGCACTTTTGCACACATAGCCAAGGAAGGTTGTATCGTCTGCACAGCAGGTCATTGCCGTACGGCCCGGAACAAAGAATTTGCTTCCCATTCCTCTGGGCTTCATTACCCTTGCCTTAAACTTTACAGTTTTATTTACATAGGTTTCCGGATGATCCATAGCGTCCACAAACCAGATTCCATAATCCTCCGGCAAAATATCGATCACAGGCGCATTGACGTCAAAGGGCATCTCATCCTGGAAAATATCGTCAAGCTCGCCTTCTTCGTCCTCAAAAATAATCTCAGCTCTCTGGTTTGCCACCTTGATCCCTCTTCTGTAGGTAGGAAGAGGATCTTCTTTTTTACAGCGGTTAAACACAACCATATCGCTGTTTCTTACCATGTCCATAAAAATAGATTTCATGTTTGCCATATACATCTGGAAGGTGCTGGCGTCTACACAGGTGATCTGCTGCTCTACTCCCCAGCCCTCCGGCTTCTGCATTTTTTCAAAATTGCTTACAAGCCACATGCCGTTATACTCAATGATAACCCGTTCCGGCTGGTACAGAATGTTCATGGCAGCAAGACGGTCCGTAGTAAGGTCTTCCTCTTTTTCAATGATCTCCACTACTGTATTGCTCATTTCCAGAACAGCCTTGTCATATTCCACTTCTCCCTCTTCACAGAGAATCAGAAGAGTAGTTCCCTCTGTATAAAAATAGTCCTGCTGCAGGGTAAAATTCAGGAAAGAGGTTTTTCCGCTTTCCAGAAAGCCTGTGATCAGATAAATCGGTACTGTAATCTCGTTCATTTATTCCTCCTGATCTGCCTTATAATCCAAAGATCTCAGCCAGTTTTTCCTCATTTAACTTGGAGCCGATAACACAGAGACGGCCTGTATATTCCGGCGCGCCTTCACGGATCTCTGTTTCTTCCGGAACCATATCAAAATAGATCCAGGTTCCGTCCTCAGCCGGAAGCATTCCCTTTGCACGAAGGATCACGCCATACTCCCCTGACTCAGAAAGGGTAGCAAGGATCTTTTCAAGATTCTCTCTGGAATACTTTTTAACAGTCTCACGTCCCCAGCTTGTAAATACCTCATCTGCATGATGATGGTGGTGATCGTGATGGTGATTTCCGCAGCCGCACTCATGGTTGTGGTGATGTTCATGCTCTTCATGATCGTGTCCGTAGCCGCACTCGTGATCGTGGTGATGCTCATGCTCTTCATGATCGTGTCCGCAACCGCATTCGTGGTCATGATGATGTTCATGCTCTTCATGATCGTGTCCGCAGCCGCACTCGTGATCGTGGTGATGCTCATGCTCTTCATGATCGTGTCCGCAGCCGCATTCGTGGTCATGATGATGTTCATGTACATGTCCGCACTCCGGGCATACCTCCTCTTCCATCATCTCCTGTTCCAGAGATACCGGATTTTCCATTACCTCAAGAAGCTTCTTTCCGTCCAGATTTTCTATAGGGGTAGTAATGATAGCTGCTTTCTTATTCAGGCTGCGGAGAAGTTCCATAGACTGCATTGCCTTTTCCTCATCCACAATGTCTGTTCTGCTCATAATGATAGCGCCTGCATACTCTACCTGATTGTTAAAGAACTCGCCAAAGTTTCTCATATACATTTTGCATTTTTTTGCATCTACCACTGTTGTATAGCTGTTCAGCACAAGACCTGTTTCCTCCTGAACATCCTGCACAGCGCGGATCACGTCAGAAAGCTTACCTACGCCTGACGGCTCGATAAGGATTCTGTCCGGATGATATTTGTCGATCACTTCTTTCAGAGATGCTCCGAAGTCTCCTACAAGAGAGCAGCAGATACAGCCTGAATTCATTTCACGGATCTCAATTCCTGCCTCTTTCAGAAATCCGCCGTCAATACCGATCTCTCCAAATTCATTTTCGATCAGAACTACCTGCTCGTCCTGGAAAGCTTCTTTCAGAAGTTTTTTAATAAGAGTTGTTTTTCCAGCTCCGAGAAAACCTGAAATAATATCAATTTTTGTCATGATTTTGCCTCTTTTCTGTTTTTGTTTTCAACGTACATTTGACCAGGAAGCAAAAACACCCCCTGGTCGCAGCCACTTATATATGCACACAACGGGGACATGAACCTGTCATGCCCCCGCTTTTTGCTTCATAATATCAGCCGTTGATCATAAAGTTTAACAGCTTATCGATATCTTCTTTCTCATATGCAACGATTTCCAGCTCCGGAATCTCTCCGCCGGAAAAAATGTTTGCCAGAGATACGTACTGGGACAGTTTGGATTTCAGGTTCAGTCTGTCTCCCTCTCCTGTTACAAGTTCAACTTTACCGTTACAGCTATCTACTACTTCAAAAAATTTGTCTACATCTTTAATATTGGATACTTTCATTTTTATTCTCCTTTCAGAATTTCTATTATCGGTTCTTCGTCATAAGTAATTGTCTGTTCCTTCAGACGCGTACAGTATAACGCATCTTTTTATAAAATGCAATGGTTTTTCTGCCAAAAAATCTGACAAAACATTACTTGTTTTTTATATCCGGAAACCGGTCAGAATGTATTCCAAGTCACCTTAAACGATAGCATTTTTATATTTAATATGTAAATACCGCTACTCCGTATGGCGCAAGGGGATATGCAAAAGAGAATTCCCGGTTGTCACACTCTTTGGATTCCGCCTTAAAGGTCTGTGGTTTTTCCAGAAGTCCGTTCTCATCCATGATCAGCTTATACTGTTTTTTCTTCGGAACGCCCACTCTGTAATCGCTTCTCTCTACCGGTGTGTAATTAACCACAAATAAAAGATTGTTCCTCTTTGTAGGAGATTTGCGCACAAAGCTGAAAATACTTCTGTCTCCGTCATCTGCATTGATCCACTCAAAGCCTTCCGGATCATTGTCCGCTTTATACAGCGCCGGATATTTTTTGTACATATGAAGAAGTGTTTTTACAAAGGACTGAAGATCTTTGTGGTTCTCCTCTCCCAGAAGGTACCAGTCAAGTTCCCTTTCCTCGCTCCACTCACGAAGCTGTCCAAACTCCTGCCCCATAAACAGAAGCTTTTTGCCCGGATGGAAAAACATAAATGCATAGGCGGCCTTCAGGTTCTTAAACTTATCATCCGGATACCCGGGCATCTTGTTCAGCATGGAGCACTTCAGATGAACTACCTCATCATGAGAAATAACCAGAATGTACTTTTCACTGTAGGCATAGGTCATGGAAAACGTCATTTTATTATGGTTGAATTTACGGAAGTACGGATCTGTTTTCATGTACTCCAGAAAGTCGTTCATCCATCCCATGTTCCATTTCAGGGAAAATCCAAGTCCGTCGTCCTCTGCCTTGCCTGTTACTTTCGGCCATGCAGTTGATTCCTCTGCGATCATCACGGTTCCGTGATTTCTTCCCAGCACAACCGTATTCAGGTGTTTAAAAAATTCAATGGCTTCCAGATTTTTATTGTCCCCGTACTTGTTGGCAACCCACTGTCCGTCCTGCTTGCCATAGTCAAGATACAGCATGGAAGCAACTGCATCCACACGAAGTCCGTCCACATGACATTCCTCAACCCAGAAAAGAGCATTTGCTATAAGGAAATTCTTAACCTCCGGGCGGCCGTAATTGTAGATCTTTGTACCCCAGTCGGGATGCTCACCCTGGCGCGGATCCTGATGTTCGTATACGGCTGTTCCGTCAAAATTCGCCAGACCGTGGGCATCTTTCGGGAAATGTCCCGGAACCCAGTCAAGAATAACGCCGATTTTGTTTCTGTGCAGATAATCTACCAGATATTTAAAATCCTGGGCGCTTCCATAACGGGAGGTAGGCGCATAATAGCCGGTTACCTGATAGCCCCAGGAGCCGTCAAAGGGATGCTCTGCGATTCCCATCAGCTCCACATGAGTATACCCCATATCCTTTACGTATTTTGCCAGCTCATGAGCAAACTCACGGTAATTGTAAAATCCGTTTTCGTCCTCATTTTCCACCGCATGTTTTCTCCATGAACCCGGATGCACTTCATAAATGGACATGGCATCTGTGTTTTCATCAAATTCCACACGTTTTTTCATCCATGTAGAATCTTTCCATTTATAGTCCCCGATATCTGCAACCTTTGACGCGGTTCCCGGACGAAGCTCTGCTTCATTGCCATAAGGATCTGCCTTGTAAAGCTCCTCGCCGTGCATTCCCACAATAAAAAACTTATAAAGATCTCCGATCTTTGCCCCCGGCACAAATACCTCAAACACACCGATAGGCCCTGCCTTTACCATTGGGTTTGCCTCTGTATCCCAGCTGTTAAAATCGCCAACTACAGAAACAGACTGAGCATTTGGCGCCCACACCGCAAAATAAACTCCTTTTTTTCTTCCCTGCGTTGTGGGATGCGCACCAAGTTTTTTATAAATATCATAGTGTGTTCCCTGACCAAACAAATACTGGTCTAACTCTGAAAAATGCATTTTCTCTCCCATCCGGAAATACCTCCCTTAATCCCTGTTTCTATTTCAATTTATAAATCTGGCTTTCCCCCGGCGCCAGTGTCACTCTGAGACTGCCGTCCTGAAGTTCCGGCTCCCGGCCGTCAATAAGGCTTGCCCAGGACTTTCCGCTCAGAGGTTCCCTGATGCAAAGCTCCGCAGGCCTGTCATCATTGTTCACTGCCACTACGATCCCTTCTTCTCCCAGTATTCTTGCAAACGCATACTGCCGGTTAGTCAGAAGAAGCTCCTGATATCTGCCGTCCGCAAGAGCCGGTTCCTGGCTGTGGATCCTGCCAAGAAGCGTCACCCACTTAAGAAGCTGCGGATTATCCGGATGCAGAAGCGCTTCCTCAATATCAACTGCCGGACGAAGAGGATCGTCATTTCCGCCTTCTTTACGTCCCTGTATACCCCATTCAGATCCATAGTAAATGGAAGGGATTCCCGGAAGTGTAAATAAAAGCGTATATACGGTGAAAATATGCTCCGGAACATTGAGCTTGGATGCGATCCTGTCCACATCATGATTGTCCACAAAGGAATAAAGCCGAAGTCCTTTGTATATTCCGCCGTTTTCATCAAATTCTCTCCGGATAGTATGAGCGATCTCAAAATAATTGTGGTCGTTATGACCGGAATAAAGCCCCTTGTGAAGCTCATAATTTGTCACGGAATCCAGCATTTCCGGTTTTACATAGCGGCTGTAATCTCCGTGGATCACCTCGCCCATCAGCCAGAAATCCGCTTTCTTTTCATTGGTAAACCGCCTCATTTCTTCCATAAAGGAAAACTCCAGACAGTCCGCACAGTCAAGGCGGATTCCGTCAATATCAAACTCATGGATCCAGAAGCCGATTACATCCAGAAGATATTCCCACACCTTTGGCTCCCGGAGATTGAGATTTACCAGTTCAAAACAGTTTCTCCATGCCTCATAGCCAAATCCGTCATTATAAGGCGAATTCCACCCAAAATTAATTCCCTTGTACCAGCTGCAGTACTGAGACTGTTCTCTGTTTTTCTGAATATCCTGAAAGGCAAAGAACTCTCTTCCTGTATGGTTAAATACACCGTCCACTACAATTCGTATATTCATTTCGTGGGCTTTTTCCACGAAGCCTTTAAAGTCCCGGTTGTCTCCCAGACGCCTGTCCACCATGCGGTAGTCTTTTGTATCGTATCCATGGGATGTTGATTCAAATAACGGCCCGATATAGATTGCCGTACATCCCAGTTCCTTTATATGAGGGAGCCATTTCATCAGATCCTGAAATCTGTGAACCGTCTCCCCACCTTCATTTCTTCTTGGTGCTCCTGTCATTCCGATCGGATACATGTGATAAAACACTGCGTTTTCATACCACTTTCCCACTAAGCTGCCCTCCCGAGATGTTCTAGATATTTATAAATCTCTCTACTTCTGCCACAAACAGACCAGCATTTTCTACCTGTTTCTCAGCCTCTGTTCTGCTTGCAATAAAAAATCATCATAGTCAGATTTCTCACGTAATAACGAACTGCTTTTAATAATAAATGATAATTTTCTATCCATATATTCAGTTTTCAAAAATTCTTTTGTAAAAAAAGCAATTACACCAGAATGCTTTGATGAATCAAATCCCCTTAAAATATTTGCTGCACGCATAGCATGAAAAACCGCGTAGTAAGAACGATTGAGCGCTGTTTTATACTGTCCTATTTTTAAATTCTCTTTTGCCGCTTCTAACATCTCCCACGCTCTTTTAATGCGATATTGTGCCAAATCCTCTAAGCTGCCCTCCAAAGTACAATTCCCTCCTCCTCAATGTTTTTATAAAACGGAAGAATTTTTCCCCATTTTTTCATACGTTCTTCAGGAATATCAACAATAGAGAACACTTGATTAAACCGAATATCAAGCTCCGCAGCCCAGTTGATGAATTTATCCTTTGTCTCTTCATCTATTTCATTTGTTATAATAATCGCAATATCAACGTCACTTTCTTCTGTTGCTTCATTCCTGGCAACAGAACCAAACAGAATGATTCTGGAAATCTTATCCTGAAAAATTTCTGTTAATCCGCTTATCAATTCATTTACAATAATAGATGACAGCATATGATCACCCCCAGATTTGATCCGCAATTCCTCTATCCATATTATACCCAAGTTTCCCGGGCTCTTCAACTGCATTTTGTATTGTTTCAGACATTCTGCCGGCGATTCTGTTACTGTCTGCACGATTCACTTTCTCACAGATTATTTTTTATTTACCGGGATGAACAGGACAAAATATGCTGGTTTCCCGGTAAATAATCCCACCCCAAAACTTGACATAGAGCCAGTCGCCCCCACCCGTAAAACGGGTGGCTCGACGGAC